>JAPPDN010000772.1 GCA_028824575.1 Candidatus Poribacteria bacterium
ATAAAATCGGGAACGCCGTTGTGGAACGCCTGTGGACAGGTGCGCGTTGGTCCGAGGGACCCGTCTGGTTCGGTGATGGTGGATTTCTCCTTTGGAGTGATATTCCGAACAACCGTATTCTGAAATGGCAGGAAGCCACCGGTAAAGTGAGCGTCTACCGCAAACCGTCCAACCATACCAACGGTCACACGCGCGATCGGCAAGGTCGGCTTATCAGTTGTGAACACGGTACGCGCCGCGTCACTCGCACCGAATACGACGGAACGGTTACTGTCCTGATTGATAACTTTGAAGGCAAACGGTTCAACGCACCGAATGATGTGGTCGTCCATCCGGATGGGCATATCTGGTTTACGGATCCCGGATATGGTATCATGTTTAACTATGAAGGGCATAAAGCACCCTTTGAATTGCCTACTTCTGTCTATCGCCTGAATCCAAACACAGGGAAAGCCGCCGTTGTGACAGACGAACTCGAAAAACCTAACGGCATCTGTTTTTCACCGGACTATGATAAACTCTATATCGCTGACACTGGGTCACCGAAAAACATCGTTGTTTTTGATGTCATAGACGGTGAACAACTCGCCAATAAACAGGTATTCCATGATATGACACCCGGTGCCGCTGATGGCCTCCGGTGTGATACTGATGGTAATGTTTGGGCAGGTACAGGTTGGGTCGGTGAAGGCTACGATGGCGTACACATCTTCGCACCGGACGGAACGCTTATCGGTAAGATTCACCTCCCAGAAATTTGTTCCAACATCTGTTTCGGCGGTGTGAAGCGTAACAGGCTCTTTATGACAGGTAGCCAATCTTTGTACTCGGTTTATGTTGAAGCGCAAGGTGCACCGCTGTTTTAACGCGTCCCTCTCATACAGATAACCTACCTTACGCAGTGAGTGATCAGCTCGCTGCGTCCTTCCTATGTTGACAAGTAGCAGCTGAACGTCCATGTTCAAATGGGTTCAATCATTATCCATCAACAGTCTTTATCCCTCGTTTAAAACCGTTCAGTTTGCTACAGCAGCACACTTTTTTTATCAAATTTTGAAAAAAAATGAAGTTTACCCTAAACTTTTTCAGTTTCATCTCTATAATTAATAGGATAGACGGATATAAATCAATAATCAGTGAATAGATTATTGATGCATCTAATATGTTTAACCTTGGAGGAGAGACAATTCAAGCAAAAGGGGGAGCTCATGACAACTATAATGCACTTGAAAGGCGGCGTTCCGATTTTAAAACCATATGGGAAACTCATAGGCGTTGCAGCGTCGCAATTTCGAGAAAAACTTATTTCTCAGATGGATGCCTCTGATATGTCAGGCATTCTCATCGACTTCAAACGGGTTAATAAGATAGACAGCGCGGGCCTCGGAACATTGGTAGAGGCGTATATTGTAGCGAGGCGGAAAAAAGGGCGTATTGGCGTTATCAATGTAGGTATGAACATCAAAAGCCTGATTATCCGAACCCGTCTTATTAATATCTTTGAGCATTTCGACAATGAGGATATTGCAGTCGCAATACTATCAAACCGTGTTAACCTGCATGCGCAGGGTGAATGACAACTTACTATCACATTATACGAGAAAGGAATCACTTAATGCTAAAAACTTTACACACCGACCGCTAAGATAAACTTGATTTTTTACTTTGAATGTCTTAAAATAAATATGTGTAGCCCGGAATTGCCTCTCATCAACTGAAAATGGAGGGTAAACAGATGGCTTTGAAATGTCAATCGGGTGATATAAAATGTCCAGCGTACAAACATCAGGGCATTTTCCAACCGGATAATAAAACCGTAAAATCACTTTTGCCAGATTTGAAGTGCTGTGCGGCGTGTATGTCGTCCGCGCCACCGAAACGTCCCGATCTCCGCGATGATATGTTACAAATTGCTTCTTTAACGCTTGTTGAAAAGGGACCTAAGTTCAACCCAGCACATGAAAGTGGTGCAAGTTTCGGAACTTTCATCCGCCCTCGGATCTGTGGGGCTTTGATGGATGCAAAAAGTAAGGAGCTCAGCCATAGCAATCGTGAACTTCTCAATTGGAATCCGCACAACGGCATTGATGCTGGGACCAATCAATATGTAGCGCGGTTAGGTACGGCTCTAAATCTACATGCTGACTTTGAGGATGAACTCGTCCGAGACATCAGTTTTGTATCCGCCTTGCCAACACTTTTAAAGGTGTTGACCCCCCGCGAACAAGCCGTTTTCGCGTGTCTTCGTGAGGATCAACGGAATTGTGAGATTGCCGAAATTTTGCAGCTTTCTGAGTCGCGCGTCAGCCAACTGGTGAGACAAGTGACCGTCAAACTGACAAACGCGGCGCAAAAACTCGGCTTAGCAGACTAACTTCTTAGGAGGCGTTATCTTGAAAATAGAAATGCTTCAAGCGTAGGGGCGGTTGTTGATACCAGCAGCGATGTTGGATCACAATCGCCTTTTTACATTCCGTCTCACGCTATAACTCTGATATATCTAATGTAGTGCTATATCAAGCCAAAGTTGAAGGGTACAAAGATCGCGAGCGACAAGAAACCCCCCAGCAAAAACACCCGCTCCTACAACAAGAGGTGTGTGGTTCTGGAAATTGATACGTAAAATAAATATTATCGCCTATCATTCCAAACATGACAAAGCAGTAGGTGGATCTTAGTAAATTAGAACCAAGCGTTTCCTCGAAACAAAGACTTGACATCGACCTAAAAATGTAATATAATTTATGCATACGTAAAATTGAGGTTCCCTGCCTTCAAGCAATAGGCAACATCACCAAGGAAAAGTTATGAACACATCAAAACAGCTTTCACGTCGAACATTTCTACAGGGTTTAGGCGTTACCATTGCTCTACCGTGGTTGGAAGTGATGGGACCTGTTACATCGTGGGCAGCCACGTCCGCAGGTGCAACACAGACAGTCCCGAATCGGATGGCATTCCTCTATGTGCCTAACGGAAAGATTATGGAGGATTGGACCCCGAAACAGGTAGGTGCTGACTACGCGCTGACTGATATTCTGAAACCGTTAGAGAATGTAAAGGACAAAACACTGGTACTCAGTGGTCTAACGGCTGATAAAGCACGCGCCAACGGCGATGGTGGCGGTGACCACGCCCGAGCGATGGCAGCCTTCCTGACAGGCGCGCAACCCCGTAAAACTGATGGCTCTGATATTCATGCAGGCATTTCTGTTGACCAAGCCGCAGCATCACACATCGGCACACAGACCCGTCTTCCGTCACTGGAGCTCGGAATTGATCCGGGTTACAGATCAGGAAACTGCGACTCCGGCTATAGCTGCGTCTACTCTGCAACGCTGTCGTGGCGTTCCGCAACGCAGCCGCTGCCGAAAGAAGTTAACCCGAAACTCGCCTTTGAACGCCTATTCTCCACCATGCCAGATGCGGGACGGGTCCAGCGCGATCAACAGCGAAAAAGTATCCTCGACTTTGTTATGCAGGACTCAAAGGATTTGATCCGTCAAGTCAGCGGAAACGATGTGCGTAAACTTGACGAGTACTTCTCCGCTATTCGGGACATTGAGCTGCGAATTGACGCAGCCGAAAAGTTCCCATCCATCGAAAGCCCAGATTATACCGCGCCGGAAGAAATTCCCAAAGATTTCCAAGAACATGTCCGACTCATGACAGACCTGATTGTACTCGCCTTCCAGACAGATGTGACCCGGGTCGTGACTTTTACGTTAGCAAATGAAGGGAGTAATAAGTCGTATCCGGCTGTCAATGTCACTGATGGGCATCACTACCTATCGCATCACCGTGGTGACGAGGAGAAGATGGCGAAAATTCGTAAAATCGATATCTTCCATACCCAACAGTTGGCATATTTCTTGGAAAAACTGGATGCAACCGCCGAAGCGGACGGTTCCCTGTTAGACCATTCAATGATTTTGTATGGCAGTGGAAACGCAGATGGTAACCGACACAGCCATCACGACCTCCCAATTCTGCTTGCAGGTAACGGGTGTGGCACGCTTAAAAGTGGTCGCCATATCCGCTATCCAAAAGAGACACCGCTCAATAATCTCTGGATGTCAATGCTCAACCGTATGGATGTCAATTTGGCAAAATTGGGCGATAGCACCGGTAGTTTGCCCGATCTTTCCTAAAGCCACGATTTCCCATGTACTTGCTGGCGAGGTTCCTAACCTCGCCATTTTTTTTCGCTGTGCCTCTGCGCAATCCAACCTATGTACTAACTTGGTGTTTACAGTGCATTTTCAAACCACACCATAGGTGTCAATTTAGCGGTTATCTATGCCATTCTCGCCATAGTAAGTCTGAACTCTGATTTCTGTGATTTTTCTGATTTCTCTGATAAGATCTCTGATGGAAAATAAGGGTCTGATTGTGGTGTTGAAGTTTCTACAAAGATGGCGTTCCCGTGGAACTGATTCGTTGTCAGGACTCGGTTTTCAGTTGCTTGTGATAGGTGCTCTTATCCCGGG
>JAPPDN010000317.1 GCA_028824575.1 Candidatus Poribacteria bacterium
TTATCAGTTGCCAGTTACGAGTTGCCAGTTAAAAGAGGAAGCGCCTTCTTCTCTGGTTACTGATAACTGGCAACCGAAAGGTTTTCATGCCTCGCAGTGAGAGAAAACCGGACTGAAAACTGATAACTGATAACTATGTTTTACCAATCGACGACGGAGCCGTCATCGGGGTGATAGGATGTTGGATTCAGCCAATCGTGGTCAATCTTATCTTCGAGTGCGTCCTCATCAAGTTCTATGCCGAGTCCGGGACCGGTCGGTAGTTCAACGAATCCATCTTTGAAGACGAAGGGGTTCTTGAGATACCCTTCACCGAGGGTTGTATGTTCCTGCATCACGAAATTCGGGATAGAGGCATCTAACTGGATACACGCTGCTAAGGAGATGGGACCGAGTGGATTATGTGGTGCGATACCACCATAGTAGGCTTCCGCCATGCCTGCGATGATACGTACTTCGTTGATACCACCCGCGTGACAGAGATCGGGTTGGAGGATGGACGCTGCCTGTTTCTCCAGAATTTCCCGGAACCCCCACTTCGTGAAAATCCGTTCACCAGTCGCAATTGGGAGATGGGTGCCCCGCGCAATTTCGGCGAGTGTGTCCACATTTTGGCACTGAATCGGTTCCTCAACGAACATCGGTTGATATGGCTCTAACGCCTTGATTAAGACTTTTGCGGTTTGAGGGCTGACTGCCCCGTGAAAGTCAATGGCGAGGTCAACTTCTGTGCCAGCGGCTTCGCGGAGTGCTGCGAAGTGATCCACGGCTCTGTCAATGAACGCTTTGTTTTCAATGATACGCGCGGGTCTGCCGCCTGCAACACCTGTTTTAAAGGCGGTAAAACCTTTATCAATCCACTCTTTGATACCGTCTGGATCACCACCGCCTTTGTAGAGTCTGATGCGGTCGCGCGTCGGTCCACCGAAGAGTTGATAAACAGGAACGCCGAGCGATTTTCCTGCCAGGTCCCAAAGTGCCTGCTCTACACCGCTCAACGCGCTTGTGAGAATGGGACCGCCACGGTAGAATGCATGGCGATACATCGCTTGCCAGTGGTGGACAACACGTCTCGGATCTTCGCCGATGAGGTAGGGTGCGAGTTCGTCGACGGCTTGGGCACACGTTTTCGCCCGACCTTCCAAAATGGGTTCACCGAGTCCTACTAACCCTTCATCTGTATGGATTTTAAGGAAAAGCCAGCGCGGTTGTACCAGAAATGTTTCCAATTTTGTTATCTTCATCGAGTTCCTCAAAAGAATATGGCTTGCAAGCAGCAGCCTGCAGCCCGAAACGGATTTTCGTGAACTTTGAATGTTATGTTACCATTCTGCTTGAATTCTGTCAATAGAATTAATAGTTGTGTAAAGGATTCAGTTTCAACAGTCAGAGGAACAGTTGTCAGTAGGTACTGAGATTATGCACCTTTTTCGTCCACAAATTGTCTCTATAGTAATAAGCGGAACTTCATTCATAGAAGAAATATAGCGCAATCATTAATGATTAATGTTGTCAATAGCTCACACAAATGTTACAATATTTGTGTGACGCACATACACTCCAACCTTTCTACTATATCTAAAAAGGAGACTCACAATGAAACGTCCTTACACCACGCATTTTTTAGTTTTCGTGGGGAGCGTCGTGCTTTTACTTGCGACGGCTCTGCCGAGCGTAGCGGCAAGTTTCTCAGGCAGAGTTGTTGACGAGGCGGGGCAACCTGTTGAAGGCCTCATCATAGCCCTCCCGTCATTCCCAGGTAACACACCGCCACATCAACACCAGCGATTTCAAGGCATGTTCCCGCCAGTACAACCCAGTGAGACAGACGCGACAGGCGCGTTTTCAATTAAGAATATTGTTACACCTTCAGTGAGTCGATTAAGACTGTTCCCTGAACGCAACTCAGATTATGAAATCCGCTCTGTTGAGATTGAAGGAATAGCCTTCTACCTCGATCAACACCAGCAGCATTTTGGTGGCTTCAATTTCGCCATAGCCCCGGAGACAGATATTAAAAACGTGGAGATAACCGTGCGTCTTCGGATGCGTATTCGTGGGCGCGTTCTTTCCGCGGACGGTACTCCGCTCCACAATGCACAAGTTAACCTTATGGTCAAACACCGCGATATAGATGGCAGAGGCAGCGGTAGTAGTGGTGGCACAAGAACGCTTGATGCCGATGGTTACTTTGTGGACTACGTGGATGACGGTGCTGCTTATTACACTGTTACCGTAACATACCAGGGACAAACCGTGGAATCCGAGGAGATTTTGCTTGAGGAAGGACAGCGAATGGATGGACTCGTTTTGAAACTTGGCGGTGAACCTGAACAGGCTAAACCCGAGCGAGTCGTTGTAGCACCTCCCCCTCGCGTCCACGATCCAGCACGTTTTGAGGCGGCGCGAAAACGCGAACGCGAAGGCATGTGGGCAATCAACCCTGACAATCGACACGCCTACAAAATGATCCGTTGTGACAGCCGTGAAGCGGCACAGGAACGAGCAGCCGCTCAAGGGGCACACCTCCTTACTATTAATGACAAAGCCGAACAAGAATGGCTCCTTGAAGTCTTTGGAAAACGAGAAAACTTCTGGATTGGACTGACTGCTGGTTCAAAAGCAGGGAAACAACAGTGGGATAACGGCGAACCGATTACCTATACAAACTGGATCTCGCCACAGGCGGCTACCGAAATTACCAAATCCACTCAAGGCAACGATGCGAACCCGAATTACGTTGTCCTCGTCGGAATGACAGGAAAATGGCAGGTGGCACGTCCGGGCAGCCCGCTTATACGCATGACGGAACGAGCGATTCTGGAAAAAGAGAATTTCATCATCGGCGCGCCTGTGCCAGAGGGTGAGGTCGAAAAGCGTTGAGCATATCAACACACAAGGAGATATAGAGATGCGTCGTATCTACACTACACAAAAACTCGCCGTATTAGCATTGACACTTTTGTTCACCGTAATATGCGTTGCAGCGGCACAAGACCCTGAGAATCCAGCGTTACAACCACCGAGCGGCATGTCGGGCAAAGTCGTTGACGCAGAAGGAAATCCTGTTGCAGGGTTCACATTTGCGATTCAACCTATGTGGTTCCACGATGGGCATTTGCAACCAGAAGTCGGTTTTCGCCAATTTCAGGTGCCTCTTGAAGGTATGGAAGGTCCAGGAATGCTACGGACCACGAGTCGGGTGAAAACCGATGCAGATGGGACCTTCACTGCCACCAACATCCAACCCGGGCTTGTCCAATTAAACGCTGTTTCGAGTGCTACATTGGATGCAATTGAAAAGTTTGACCCTGAGAAAATTCGTCAAGGAGAACAGATTCCGCAAGAATTGATGCAGCTCGACAGACTTGACCCAGATATGGAGATTCTCTCTATTCAAATCGGGAAAGTCACCTTTTTTAGTAAAAGTGAGAGGCATGTTCCTGATTTCATGAGAGGCCTCACGTTTGCGCTGAAACCTGGTGTGACGCTTGAAAATCTCAAGATTACTGTTAAGTCGCGACTGCGGATCCGCGCTCGAATCATTTATGCAGATGGCACACCTCTCGCCAATGCTCAAGCAGATCTCAGTATGCGGCAGCGCGATGAGCACAATCCGAATAGTGGAGGCACCCACAGTACTGACTGTTTTACCGATGCTGATGGTTATTTTACACAATATAGAGATGAACCCGGGTTTTACACGCTCTCTGTGGAATACAGTGGTCTCTCTGGAGGCGCAGGTCCTTTCCTGCTCAAAGATGGTGTGGCACCAGAGAATCTGGTTATAACACTTGACGGTAACCCTCCTGATGTTGAAGGAGCAACCGCTCAGAAAGTGGGTGTCGGTGGTCCGATTGAAGAGGGTAAAGTCCGTGTTGGTGCTGGAAATGTTGTTGTTGAAGAGGTCGAAATCCCGCCTAAAGTCGTCGCCCGAGCAGTTGTCCCACCGCAAGCACCAAAACCACCGAAAAGCGTGTGGGTCATTAACCCTGCAAACGGGCACGCCTACAAAAAAATTCAGTGTCAGGACTGGCACGATGCGCAACAGAAGGCTGTTGAAGAAGGTGCGCATCTCGTCTCCATCAACGACGAAGACGAACAGCACTGGTTGCAGGTAATCTTTCGGAGCCACTCCACATGGATTGGGCTTACTGATGTAGAAAAAGAGGGGACCTGGCAGTGGGATAGCGGTGAACCTGTTACCTACACCAACTGGACAGCCCAACCCGTTTTCCCTGACGGACAGCCAGAGACCGAAAAAGACTATGTTGTGATGACTTTTAGAGATGGTGAGTGGCAGTCCATCAGTCCGGAAAGCCATTTCTGGCGGATGGCACGAGAAGCAATTATTGAAAAAGATGGTTTAGTGTCTACCGCGCCTGTTGTGGAAACTTCTGATGAAGAGTAGGGACGTTTTACATCTTCCTAACGTTTCTGACACACAGCACAAATGACAAGACCCCCATACACCGTCCTTACT
>JAPPDN010000590.1 GCA_028824575.1 Candidatus Poribacteria bacterium
GTATCTTAATTGTGCAACGCTGGATTCACCATGCTGAGGAGGGCAACACGAGACGGTGAGTTCACGAAGATTAACACGAAATTGATCGCAGGTCAAGGCACAACAAGTGAGCGTACGACTTACGAGTATGCCGATACATCTGCGAAACCCAATGTCATCTACTACTACCAGATCGAAGATGTTTCCTTAGAAGGTCATGCTTCCCGCTTGGCGACCACGCACCTTCGCGGTAACGTCACAGCAGCTGGTAAAGCAACCACGACATGGGGTGAACTAAAAGCGTTGCAATAATACGAAAGCACGCCATCACGCTGATAGTGATCGCGTGCCTTTCGACGCAACAACTCGGTTATTCAGGGAGAAGTCTATAACCGAACTAACCTAACGCAAAAGCGGTGGATTCCCTGTCCACCGCTTTGCACTTTTTTAATAGTTATCAGTTTTCAGGACGCTGCGCTTTCAGTTATCAGAGGGATAGTTATCAGTTTTCAGGACGCTGCGCTTTCAGTAGTCAGTTAAGAGAGAATAGAAGTCAGGTGTGGTTCTTCAGCCACGCCTTTTTTCGTGCATGCCCGTGGCTTGCGTATTTCCAAAGTGTTCTTCAAGTCCTTTACACGCGTAGCATAGGCTGTTGGTTTCCTGTGCCTCCGTGAGTTCCCGTAGGTTGGGTTGAGCGGAATAGAAAAGGAAAATATGGTGTTCCAAATACCCGGGAAATCCCAGCGCCCATCATATACACTCAAGAACGCAGCGAAACCCAACTTCATACCCTCAGGAGACCAAAAATCCCAAAGGCGTTGGGTTTCTCTCGGTTTTCTGTTTGTCGTGCCACCCCTGGTGCAGGCTGAGTGTTGTGTTCCTTTTCAAGGTTTTGGGAGTATCCGTTCTACCCAACCTACGGGAGAATACGGTTTTTTCTAAACGACTCAGCTGTTCCCCAAGAACGCCATCTCCCAAAAAACTTCAACACCACAATCCGCATCTCATTTTCCACCAGAGACATTATCACAAAAATCACAAAAATCACAGTTCAGATTTCGTACCATAGACCGTTGGTTCCCTGCGGCATCGCGGTTGTAGCATTCTCCCGTAGGTTGGGTAGAACGGATGCCACCGAAACCCGCCAAATCACAGAAAAACACAACTTGCTCCTGAGACACCACATTCACCAGAGACCGAGTGAAACCCAACGCTTTGGATACCGTGAAGTTCCCGAGATCCTGACAGTGTAAAGTTGGGTTTCACTACGTTCACGAATAGATAGAGCGGCATACTAACTTTCAAGTGTCTTTGGCGTATCAACATCCGATTTCTCAACGCCGTTCAACCTAACGGAAACACCCCAGCAAAAACACCTACGGGACTTCAAGAGGAAACCACTGAAAATCTACTAAATTGACACCTATGGTGGCACCCTGAGACGCACCATAAGTGTCAATTTTAGAAACAACAACCGTTTCAGACCCCGGACCGATAGGTTCGGTTTTGCGGTGTACTCACCTGCCCCCCTGATAAGGGGGGATAAAGGGGGGTGTTTTTGCTGGGGTGTTTCTTGCGATCTGCATTCCTAACCGAACCGGATACTCTGAGGAACCCTTGAAACCTTCAAAAACTTCTTCAGTCCTGTAGGTTGGGTTGAGTGGAATAGAAAAGGAAAATATGGTGTTCCAAATACCCGGGAAATCCGAGCTGCCATCATATCCACTCAAGAACGCAGGGAAACCCAACTTCACACCGTCAGGTGCCCGGAAACCATAAAGGCGTTGGGTTTCTCTCGATTTTCTGTTGGGCGTGCCATCTATGCGGTAGGCTGAGTCTTATGTTACTTTTTGGCGTTTTGGGGGTATTCGTTCAACCCAACCTACGGGAGAATACGGTTTTTTCTAATTTTCCTTCAGAGACTTTATCACAAAAATCACAGAAATCACAGTTCAGACTTTGTACCATAGGCTGTTAGCCTGTGGCATCGCGACGGAAAATCACTAAATACGGCACCTATGGTAAAGGTTCTCCCTCATTGGCTGTCCGTTCTGCATAAAGTTCCTGTAACCGAGTCGTCACCGGACCGATGCCTTCGTCTCCAATTTTTCTACCGTCAACCTCCAAAACAGGACTCAATTCACCAACAGTGCCCGTTGTGAAAACCTCGTCTGCGGTGTAGACCTCAACCAACGAAACATTCCGTTCTGTGAGCGGGATCCCTGCCTCACGGGCGATTTGGATGACCATACCCCGCGTAATGCCAGGTAAGCAGCTATCGGCGTGCGGTGTCAACACATGTCCACGCTTTATAATAAACATATTCGTCGCATTCGTCTCTGAGACATACCCGTGGATGTCGAGCATAACCGCATCGTCCACGCCAGCGACATTCGCCTCAATCTTGGCGAGGATGTTGTTAATCAGGTTATTGTGGTGGATTTTAGAGTCAACGCACTGCGGTGGATTCCGTCGGATGGCTGAAGTGATTAAACGGATACCACTCTTTGAATAGATAGGCGGTTTCCATTCCGCGAGCACAATCAGACTCGTACCGTACTGATTGACACGCGCGTCCATACTGGAGGTAACTTTTTTCCCGCGGCTGAGTGTTAAACGGATATGGACACCGTCGCGCATGCCGTTGGCTTCAAGCGTCTCAAAGATCGCCTGTTTGACTTCCGCACGTGTTGGGATATTCGCGAATGCCATAGCGTGCGCGGAATCCATGAGTCGGTCAAGGTGCTCATCCAATGCAAAAATCTTCCCGTTGTAGACGCGTAAGCCTTCCCATACACCATCTCCGCCTTGGACGAGGCTATCAAACACAGAAATCTTCGCATCTTCACGGGGCAGGAGCTCACCGTTGACGTGGATCAAAATGTTTTCGTTCCTTGAATCAGGTAATTTAGGTTCCATATCTCCTCCATTTTAATAGTTGTCAGTTATCAGTTATCAGTTTTCAGTTCGTTTTTTTTCCAAAAAAACTCCCAGCCGTCAGAAGCCGTCAGTTGTCAGTGGTTACCAGTTACCAGCTGCCAGTTACCAGATGTGTCCTTTCTGGCAACTGGTAACTGGACACTGGCAACTTCTTTACTTACAACTGACAACTGATAACTGATAACTATTCCCTCTGATAACTGACGACTGACAACTGATAACTAATACTACCACGTATCCCGGACGCTCACACCTTCATCCGTCAGATAGGTCTTGATGTTCTCAATCGTGAATTCGCCGTAGTGTGTAATAGACGCAACGATTGCGGCATCAGCGTTGCTTTCGACAAATACATCGCGCAGATGCTGTGGGTTCCCGGCACCACCAGAGGCAATCACAGGCACCGGCACCAAATCCGCGATAGCACCCGTCAATTCGAGTTCATATCCGGCTTTTGTGCCGTCTGCGTCGATACTATTGACGACAATCTCGCCTGCGCCCAAATCAACACCGCGTGCCGACCATTCCAAGGCATCCCAGCCGACAGGTTTCCGACCACCGTCTATATAAATCTCATAACCGCTCGGAATCTGTTCGCTTTTCGGGACCCGCTGTACCTGCATACTCAACACAACACACTGACTGCCGAACGCCCGCGCACCCTCCGCGATAAGTTCAGGGTTCCGCACGGCACCGGAATCTATACTCACCTTCTCTGCACCTGCGAGCAGGACGCGGCGCATATCTTCAAGTGTGCGCAGTCCACCGCCGACAGAAAAAGGGATAAAAATCTCAGCAGCGACAGCGGAGACGACATCAATCATTATATCACGGCGTTCATTGCTTGCCGTGATGTCATAAAAGACGAGTTCATCGGCACCGCCCTCATAATAAAAGCGTGCCATCTCAACCGGGTCGCCGACATCAACATTGCCTTGAAAAGCGATGCCTTTCGTCACCTTTCCCGCACGCACATCTAAACATGGAATTATTCGTTTCGTTAGCACTTTTTAATTTTTGAACCTCCGCTCCGATTTTTCCGTTTTGACCAACAACTCGTGCCTTATTCTATTATATTCGGAGTCGAGTTGTTAGTCAAAAAATCGGGTTTCTGATACGTATGAAGCACAATTTGGCGTGATTAACATTTCTCAAAATCCCGTAGGTTGGGTAGAACGGATGCTACCAAAAACCCCAAAATCACAGAAAAACACAATTTTCCCCAGATACGCCACAGCCACCAAAAACCGAGAGAAACCCAACGCATTACCCGTTTACGGACTCCTGACGGTGTGAAGTTGGGTTTCACTACGTTCTTGATTACGGACGACAAACCCCTGGATTTGAAAGGTTTTTGGAAAATACATCTGCCTTCTGAGTATCCGTTCAACCCAACCTACAAGACTACATTTTCTCCAGGCCCGGTAGTTGCGGTTTTGCGGCGTACCCATAGGTGTCAATTTTAGAAAAATAACCCTCTCGGCACTCAAAAACAACCTCGACACCCAGACCCAGACGGGCGGTTTTGCGGTGTACACACCCCGGTGAATGCCCATAAGGCATT
>JAPPDN010000276.1 GCA_028824575.1 Candidatus Poribacteria bacterium
AACAGCAGAGAGGCCGCATGACCAACTTGCCGTACACCAGATTTGACGATAGCTCAAGGCGGCGAGCGCTTTTCCTTTCTTGTTGGCTTGATTGTGGGACACCCCGCTACAACCCTCAAAATCGGGAGACAGGACCACAATCGAGCCCGCCTCACCAACAGCAGTTTGAATAACAGAATTCAACTCAAATGTGCGTCTCTTCCCTCTCGTCTTGTCTTCTCCCCAATTTTCTGGAATCGGATCAGGCAACGGGTCTTCGTCATGCACGACGATGTAGTTGAGATCAAACGCATTGGCAATAGCCACGTAAAGCGGGATGTTGTGCTTCGAACCGCAGTCAATTACAGAAACATCCACTGAATGGCAACCCAACTTCTCAGCGAGGAACGGGAAAATCGATTTCTCTGTTTCGCCCTCGACAAGTGCTACACGGCGAGCGAAGAGCATTTCGCCGCGATCTGGATTCACCCAGGTGGCCATATGAAACCGATTCTTGCGCTCGGAATCTCCTTCACCATCAAACAGGTCCTCAGTGCATTGAACTACGGAAGTGCCTTGCTTGGCCGAGGCTTTTCGAATCAGCGCAATACCTCGATAATCATCCAGATTCACGAAGTGGGTAGAATGACTGCAAATGAGAACCTGGCTATTTTCACTGTTAGAAAGTACTCGAAGCGCCGTGTCCAATGCACGTTGTGCATGTGGGTGCAAGAAGAGTTCCGGCTCTTCAATGGCGAAGACGACCGATTCAGACGCTTTGCGAGCTGTCGTGCCTCCCTCGGCTTCGCCAGCCCGGCGCATGGCCTTTGCCCAGGCCTTCATAAGGCCGAAGATCACGGCTCGCTGTAGTCCGTGTCCTTTGCGCTCGGCCAAGGTCTTATGGCCATCGTCGAGATGGATATCCGTTCCCAACTCAAAGATCTTGGAGATGTCGGGCGGCGTCACCTCCACAGACACACGCACATCCCATTCAGAAAGTTCTTGCTCGATGGAAGACTCAAGGTCGGTAAGTTGCTGAGGGCGGTCTTTGCTGCCTGGCCCCGCGTTGAGGACTCCAATCAGTTCACCAAGCTGCTCTTGAATGATGCGGAAGCGTGGATCCGCAGAGGCCATCTCCGTGACTGCGAAGGTGAGGAGTTTTCCAAAAAGTGCCGTGCTCTTGACTTTCGACTCGTCGCTCAAGTCCCGGACAGCAGGAACAAGGAAGAACTCCGGTAGAACACCTGCCGCGACGTTTCTCTGGCCAAGCAATGCGCCTTCTTCAAGGGCCTCGTGGAAAATCAAGTCTGCACGGTGTTCTTCAATGTATAGCCGTTGAGCATCTACAATTTGGGCTTTGGATAGTCGTCCCGATTCCGGGACGTAGGTGCTCAATGGCGTTTCTTCGACCTCGGCGCGGCGCGTGTAGTTATTCGCGTTGTCGGACTTGAGCCACTCCTCCTCAGGTTCCGACACATAGCCATTGTATGCTATGACGACCTTGCCTTCATCATCATACTTGGCTGTTTTCCGGAAGCGAAAGGTGCCATCAGGTCGAACATACTTATTAAAAGTCGTGCTTTCCTGCTCTGTTAGCCTGTCGAAGGTGACTTCCACCCACATCGACTTGTCATCCTGCTCAGCAAAGTCAAAAATATCGTTTGAGTTCGGCTTTGCCGACGAACTGAGCGCAAAATCCAAAGCACTGATGATGTTTGACTTCCCGTGATTGTTCTGACCAAGCAGAACGAGCATATCGCGGCACACTAGTTTACAACGCTTAATGCTTCGAAAGTTGTTTATGGCCATGTGTTTGATTTTCATATTTCTCGCCTACATGTCGTCCATGTCCCACATGAGACGCATGAAGTCTTCTTCGATGAGTCTGACTTTCCAGTCATCACCTACTTGTTGAATATTTGGAAGGTTGTTACTACCATTAACGTAGACTATTTGGAACTTGAACTTTCGGTTGCTTCCAAAGTTCTGCTGGAACCACAGGTCCAGCATCAGGTTGTCTTCCTCAATCTTGGAGCTCAAACTGGATGACAAGTTCGCCCTCTTCGTTTAAAGCTACTGGCTCATTCTTGTGGATGATGAAGTAGCGTTGTGTGGACTCCGACTCTTTGATATTGCCATGCTCGCCTTCGGTTGCGTCCACGATGCGGAAATGCACGAGGCAGGGGGTTTCGTCAGCGATCTCCAGACCGAGTTGATCCTCTTCATTAAGTTGCCGAATCTCCTTGGCCTGCCGGAGGTTGACGGAAAAGTTGCGGAAGTGCTCTGCAGTCTTGATGTAGTACTGGTCAGCGTTGGCCCAATGGAGCTTCACTTCTTCGCCGTTGTAAGGCACGGCAAAGGGCGCGGCTTTGCCAGGGGTCTCTCGAGTAAAGTAACGGCGCGAAATGAAATCGCCGTTGTCGTAGTACCGCTCGAAGAAGCGATAGAGATGGTCGTAAATCTCGCCTTCGGCGGTGGCCGTGTCTCTGGCGGCCTCGTATCGCTCGCGTGCCTCTTTGACTTTGGGGACACTTTCCGGATCAATGGCTCCGTATTCCTTGGCGGTTTCAATTTCCTTCTCATATTTGGTTTTGAGCTGTACTTTGCGGTTATCATCCACTTCACCGAACGAGTTGGAGATGATGGTCAGAAGGTCGTCTTCCAGAAAGCGCGTCACCTGGTCGGCTTTTGCGTGCATGATGCGGTAGAACCCAAAGTCAAGGTCGGGTTGATTCAATTGGAACAACTCCTTGAGCTTGTCTACCAGTCTGGACCGAAGTTGCGATGTGGTCGGCATGTCAGCTTTTCCTTCGTTGTTATAGGCGCATGGCCCAGTTGGTAGCTGTAGCCAAGGCGATGGCGAGGGAAAAACTCAGCAGTGTGCCGATGAGCACATATTCCGTATGTCTTTGTTCCTTCGTATCATGAAATCGCAAGATAGACTTCGCAGCCACTAGGAATCCTATTCCAGTCGGTTGCCCCACGAAGATCAGAAGATAAATCAGCGCTCGTTCGAGGTTTCCTATCCATTCGCCTCCATTTAATAGCCCGCAAATCTTAAGGTCGTTTTGCTCCTTCAGAGTCGTTGCAACTTTTCCGACGAAGTAGCCCGCTCCCAAGGTAGTTGCGACGAACCCGGCAACTCCTACCATCAACGAATAGCCCTGACCGCTGAAAGCTGGTTGCCAGCCCATTTCCGTAAACAACCACCCGATGCCGATCAGGCTGAAAATGTGAGCTCCTTGATCCCAGGCGAATGCCTTAGCACTGTCCGATTTACTTCGCTGCTTCGCGAGATCGATTGCCAAATGAACAGCCAGAATAACCACTGGTAGCTGCCAAGATGCCCATGCTTGATACAGAACATAGACCAGTAACGCATGAATCAATCCATGAAGCAGTAGAAAAGGAAACTTCTTCTTTCGCTCAATCAACCAGTCCGGTTGACACAGGAAATCACCCAGTAAATGGGCTGCTATGAGTACTACGATTAACTTTTCCATGTTTAATTCTCTTGCTATCGCAAGTCCCTCAGCTTGCAAGCATGCGAAGCAAGCTTGAGGGCTTGCCTGCCTTTATGGCAAGTTCCAGACCTTGCTATTTGTTTCGAGGTCATTGAGAACACTCTCAACCGTTCTCCAGTAACCGCGCTCCAGCGAATCAGACACAGCTTGCCTTGTAACGGCTCTTTCCGTGCGTGGATTCGGCGGAAGTAGTTGGGCGATGCTCTCCTGGGTGAGCCCTTCGAGCGAACCGGAGACTGCATGCGCTTCCGTGGAAGTCCAATCAGTTACCACACAATCGAGTAACGGCACAACAACACTCCCTACTAGTGCAAGAGCCGTCGAATCCCTGTCTTGCACTTCGCACACAAGGCGGTTTCGACCCATAGTATCTAGATTCTTTCCAGAGATTAAGAAAGCCGGTCCACGCGAGTCAGATACACGGGATTCCGCAATCATTTCTACCTCACCAATACCAATGGAGATGCGGCTGTCGTACTTGGCTTTGGTGGTAGAATGAAGCATTAGCGCAGTTCGCATGAAGACGGCGGCACGCAAGCACAAGAAAGGTCTTCCCATCAATAATTGCCAAGTGTCATGACGAAAGGTGTCCAGTTCTCCTTCAATACTCTGGGGATGCAGATCGTTGAACTTCCGTGCGGCTTCGCGCAACCATTGCATGGCGTTCCGACTTTCGTCACTGGTAAGTTTGGACGAGTCGACGAGATCACCGGTTAGCACAGAGTAGAGTTTCTTTTTCATGAGTACTCCTTACAGCACGCACCAGCGAATTATGACGAGTGTAGTGGCCGCGTTCTTCAACTGTGCTGCCGAAACTGAAACTGTCGCTTATGTAAAGCCGTGGGGCGCCTTTAGGTAGGTGGAGGAATTAGATTTCCACCACCGGGGTAAAGCCGCCCCAGACCATGCGCTTGCCGTCGAACGGGGGCGGGTATTTTTCCGGATCCCAGCGTTCGTCGTCCTTGGCGTGTTCCTGCA
>JAPPDN010000653.1 GCA_028824575.1 Candidatus Poribacteria bacterium
ATATGAGATGTTGAGGTTCTTAACTTCCGTGCTTGGCATCTATAACTATTTCGCACTTGCTGCACTTTTAGAGGGATTCCAAAAAATCTGAGGCAACACTCCTGTCGTCAAACGGAAATTTTTTGCTGTGAATTTCTTGATAATCCTCATGACCCTTACCTGCAATTACAACGACATCTCCGGATTTTGCTGTGGCGATTGCGTGATGGATAGCATCTCGCCTCTCCGAAATACACACATATTTGGTGTCATGTGGTAAATTTGACACAATCTGCGCGATAATCGCATCGGGATTTTCGGTCCGAGGATTGTCCGATGTAATTACGCTGTAATCCGCGATCTGGGCGGAAATATTCCCCATTTTGGGGCGTTTTCCGTTATCCCTGTCACCACCGCACCCGAAAACGCAAATCAATTTCCGTTCGGTGATGCGCTTTGCAGCCGTAAGCACATTTTCTAAACCGTCAGGCGTATGCGCGTAATCAACGATAACAGCAAAGTCTTGACCTCGATCAATGAGTTCAAACCGACCGGGGACTATTGTAGCTGCGAGCCCTTCTTGGATTGCGGATATCGGGCAACCGTAACGGATACCCACAGCAATACCGGCGAGGGCATTATAAAGGTTATATTCTCCGAGCAAGCGCAACTTAGCGGGGAACCGCCCTTCTGGCGTAACCGCTGTAAATGCCAACCAGTTATGTGAAAACGCTATATCTTCGGCATGCAGGTCAGTTTTATTGTCAAGTCCATACATCAAAAGTAGTGAATCCGGGCAAGTTTCCGCAATGCGTTCCGACACAGGCGAGTCGCTATTCAAAACCGCAACGCCTTTTTCTCTGAGTTGTTCAAATAGCATGAGTTTCGCCTTCAAGTATGCCTCCATCGTCTGATGATAATCAAGGTGGTCCTGGGTCAAATTGGTAAAGACAGCAGTATCAAAGACCAACCCTGCCAGTCGTTGTAGTGCTAACCCTTGGGAGGAAGTTTCCATCGTAACGTATTCTACGCCGTCCTCAATAAATTGTTTGAAGAGTGCATGGAGAGCGAAAGCATCGGGAGTTGTAAGCGAAGCAGGAAGTGTTTTTTCTTCGCCTTGAGCGTTCGTGTACTGGTGTCCGACCGTCCCAATCAGTCCGGTTTTTCGTCCACTTGATTTAAGGATCGTATGTATGAGATGTGCAGTTGATGTTTTACCGTTGGTACCTGTGATACCGATAAGTTTGAGGTGTTTTGCAGGGTTTCCGTGCCAATTGGCGGCGAGCAAGGACATCGCACGCCGTCCGTTAGGGACCTGCGCATAGGGGACAGGTATGGTTGGTGTCCCTAACGCCGTCACTGGCTTTTCGCCAATGATGGCTGCTGCGCCTTTTTGTAGGGCATCTGCAACAAAAATGTGGCTGTCCACACTAAGACCTTGGTAGCAGACAAAAACGTTGCCCTGTTCGACTTCCCGATTATCGCTGACGATACCCGTAATATCAATATCAAGCGACCCGGTATTCGCAGTAAGGTTTAGTCCGCGAACCAGCTCACGCAGCTTCACAACCCCTCTCCTTTCACAGTAAGGCGTTGTGCCCGCGTTTGTTCTGTGGCAACAGGGGCAAATTCTGGAGTTTTTTGCAGCGGGGGTCCGAAAAACTCGGTCTGTTTCAAGTACTGCATCGTTTGGGCGGCAACTTTCTGAAATAGTGGCCCAGCGATTTGCCCGCTGAAGCGGGCCCCTGTCGGTTCATCAAGCATAACGATTATTGACACCATAGGATTTTCCGCCGGGAGGAACCCCATAAACGACATAATCTCTTTGCCAGCGTAACCTTTACCATCAGGTTCTGCTTTTTGAGCGGTTCCTGTTTTTCCTGCTACGCGATAGCCTTCAACACGCGCGCGACGACCACTACCACCCTCAACAACGCCAATAAGTATATCTGCCATCTGTTTCGCCACTTGTGGGTGCAGGACTTGTCGAACTTCGAGCGGATACATCTTTTTAATCACGCGCCCGTTACTGTCTCGAATTTCGCGCGTAATATGCGGGCGGAGGAGTTTGCCGTCATTGGCAATAACATTTAACGCATTTACCATCTGCAGCGGTGTTACCATAATCCCTTGACCAAAAGGCACAGAACCCAGAGAGTGGATGTCCCAATGCTTGACCGCATAAAGGCTGCCGCTGTGCTCGTATGGCAAATCTACACCCGTCGGTTTACCAAAACCGTACATCTCAATATAAGCAGCAAGGTCCTCATGTCCCAACTGTTTCACGACCTTAATCATGCCGATATTGCTGGATTTTTGGATCACTTGCTCCAGTGTTAGGACCCCTTTTGCTGAAACATCACGGATAATCCTGCCATTTGAGAGCCGATATCGACCATTCTCGCAGAAAACTGTCGACTCAGGTGTCATGATACCTTCGTTAAGTACAGCGGAAGACGCGACAATTTTAAAGATAGAACCCGGTTCGTATGCGAACCAAACCCCAAAATTCCGTTTGGCTTCCTCACTGCTACGGGCGTATGCGTTCAAATTGTACGTCGGGTAACTCGCAAGTGCTAATACTTCCGCCGTTTGTGATGCCATGACAATCACTGTCCCCCGCGGCGCGTTCCACTGTTTGCAAGCTGCTGCCAATTCTTTTTCGGCAACATCTTGGAGATATTCGTCGAGGGTCAAAACGATGCTATACCCGTAATCATCGGTAGATTGCCCATTCGTTAGCAGTTTAATCGGTTCGTTTCGGGCATCGGCTGCGCGCTCTGCGGCTTGGCGTTCCTTCGCGCTCAGTAGGTAATTGTTGTAATGATATTCAATGCCCTCACCCATATTCTGATCGTTTATATGTCCGATGACTTGCGCTGCAAGTACCCCCTTCGGATAGGTCCGCTTTTGTTCAACTTCGTGCTTTATGCCACGGATCTCTCGCTCAATTGAACGAATCTCGTCAAGCAATTTATAATCCAGATCCTTTTTCAGCCACACGAACCGTTTATCCTTGCGACGGAGTTGTGTGATCAATTCAGACTCCGCAACACCCAGAACCGGTGATAGCCTTTCAGCAACTTTTATCGGATCAGTCTTGATGTACTTCGGGTCGGCATAAACAGAGAGACTGTGACGGCTCAAAGCTAAAATATTGCCATGCCGATCCAAAATTTTGCCTCGCTTTATTGTGGCTGTACGCGGAGAGTGCCAAGTGCGCTCAGCTGTCTTTTGATGTTCTGTGTTGTTGGATATCTGCACTATGAACAGTTTACTAACCAGCAACAGGAACCCAACTTGCAGCACAATCAGTACGAAAACGAGGCGGCGAACGGATAAATGCAAATTGTTTTTCATGTTTTTCCTATAAAGTTAAGATGAATCCAGATGCCTTTCAAAAAGGCGAAAAAAACAACGCGAAAAAACAAAACTATTTGTCCCACACTACCTGTGAGGCATCGGTCGGTTCGACCATTTTAAGCTCAGTTGCAATTTGTCGAATCCTTTGGACACTGGTTAACGTCGATTCTTCCAATTCGAGTTGATAAATTGCATTCTGAATATGGTGCTTTTGTCTTTCGTAGACGGGTTGCCTCAGTAAAGCAACATTTTTAGCGTAAGATGAGAACCAGATGCTACCAGCGAAGGTACAGAATGATAACCCTAAAACGACATAAACTAATGGAAACCTCTTTTTCGGCTTCGGTTCCTCCACTTTCGTAGTACGTGTTGAATAGATATCTGGTGTCTGCATTTGATTGAACCTTCTCACCGATTTTAGAGAACGGAACTTCCCGACTGCGGTTTTCTGATGCTACTTTACAACCGTTCTCTGAATATCTTATTACTCATAAAAACCTTTACTTTCTAAACGTTGAAGATATTATTTAAGATACACTTTTTCGTAGAAGCCATGGACTACAATTTGCGAGCGGCACGTAGTTTTGCACTTCTTGCTCGCGGGTTGTTTTGAATTTCAGTTTCACTCGGTAATACCGGACGTTTTGTGATAAGCTCTACCGATGGTTTGTGTTCACAAATACAGATAGGCGTTTTAGGTGGACAGATACATGGCCGCGCACATCTCTGAAAGCAATGTTTGACTATCCTGTCTTCAAGCGAATGAAACGTGATAACACACAGACAACCGCCCTGTTTCAAGAGTGATATTGCAACCTCTAAACCTGACACCAGGTTTTCCAACTCTGCGTTGACGTGAATCCGCAGTGCCTGAAACACACGCGTCGCTGGATGGATTTTGGATGTCTTTCGCGGGACAGCTTGTTTGACAATTTCTGCCAACTGCGTCGTTGTTATTATCGGTTCTTCTTGTCTCGCTTGAACAACCCGACCCGCAATTCGTTTAGCGTATCGTTCTTCACCATATCGCTTAAAAATATCAACAATAACGTCTATAGTGCTATTATTGACCACTTTCATAGCCGTTGGAACGGTCTGATCAGCAATATCCAACTACTG
>JAPPDN010000230.1 GCA_028824575.1 Candidatus Poribacteria bacterium
AGATCATTGTGAAAAATTCCATTTTCAACGGCGTGTGCGAGAGTAAAATGTGTAGCCGCTACAATTCGGATGTCCACTGGAATTGGCTTTGTGCCACCGAGACGTTCAATTTTGCCTGTCTCAACTGCCCGTAATAATTTGACTTGCAAAGATAGCGGCATATCGCCGATTTCATCAAGGAATAGCGTGTTGTTGTGTGCTCTTTCAAATTTGCCGATGTGTTGTGTTCTTGCACCGGTAAACGACCCTCTTTCATGTCCAAAAAGTTCACTTTCCAGGAGTGGACCTGGAATGGCCGCACAGTTGAGAGAAATCATTTCGTTCGCCGAACGGTCACTATTTTGGTGTAAGGCTTGTGCTATCAATTCTTTGCCGGTCCCTGTCTCACCACAAATAAGCACTTTTGCTGCTGTGTTTGCAACCTTATCAATTTGTCTGAGAATTTCAATAACTCGTGGACTTCTCCCAATAATACCGGCGTAATTTCCTTGTAATTCACTCCTTGAAAGTTTCCGAGAAGTTTTAAATTGCACGGTTCCTGCTTTTTTAGTTTTGGGTGTATCTTCTATCTGCTGTGGTATCGGGTGGCCATTTCCGCTCTCAGAAACCAATAGGACTGCCTCGGACTCAACATTCGCGAGTTGTGCAGCTTTGTCCTTTGCCACAATAGCAGGATCGTAACCGTCTTTTTCGAGGAGATTTTCCAAATTTCTCACGGTGTCATTAGACACATCACCCAGAATAAAAACGTTCGCTTTATCATGGAGTTTGCCATTTCTTGTTCTGTGAATCATCACTTTCACTCTCTCCTTCAGTTGTTTGGGGGTACCATTATCTTGCTATCGTGTTTGTGGTGGTGCGCGCTGGTTCATTAGAAATCGCCCCGAAAAACCAACTACATTTAATCACTACTAAGCTGTTTTTCATATAATGCCTCGTAAAATAAAATAGGGGTTTCATATTACTATAACGCGTCTATGAGGGCAAAGGGTTGCATAAAATGTAAAATTCAACAAAAAAATCTGAAATTTTCGGATTTTTTTTTTCGCAGGCGTTATTATCTATGCTTATTCCTCCGGTGCTGTAGCAAGATATTTGGGGTGTGACTGGATGTCAGGAGTGTAGTGAATCTCCCATACCTTAACCTCTGCTTCTGTAAAGTTTTCTGTCGGATAGACGGGAACAAACGCGTTGCTCAACTGTCCGTGCAGAAATGTAGCAGAGGGTTCTCTTTTTGTCGTTAGCATGACGTGCGTGGCGTTGTGTGTTTTCAAGAATTCTAAAGCCTCGCGTTCGGATTCAGCAAAGTAGACATGCTGGTTATAGAGGTGTATCCAGTATTGTATGTAATGATCTTGGTCAACGATGGTTTTGACATTGGACAAGACATTGAGTAGACTACCGAAGCTCCAATTTGCAGCGACGACAGCGGTGTCTGGAAGATTACTTTTTATCCAATCAAAGGTTTGTGCTTCTGCGCTATCTCCGGGGATTGCCTGTCGGAAATAGGTCGCAGCGAGCAGCGTGCGAGTTGCGTGTCCACCGGCAGGTGTCCAGAAAAGTATGATGCCAAGCATAACAGTGGTAATGGCGGTCTTTAGGAGGCGTTGTGGGACGCGTTTTTTGAGCTGATTGCCGTAGAAGTCGGCGAGGAAGTTGATGAGGTCTGAGGCGAAGAAAGCGACAGACATCCCAATAAAAAAGTCGTAACGTTTCGCATCACGGGTGAGTGCGGACCAGAAAAGAAACCACAGCACGAAAGCAATATAAGCAAATTCGTTTTCAGGTGTACGCTGCCGTCGCCATGCAAGCACAACAAATCCGATGATGCAGGTAACAACTGCGGCACTAAAGAGCAGATTACCTGTAGCCGCGCCCCATAAACTGTCAAGTCGGCTGCGATAAAAGGTGGTGATTGTGAACAGTGTTAGTGGTACAGCCAATAGCACACCGCGTGTTTTCCAAAAACGGATGACTGCCATGACGATACCGCAGTACCCCAAAACAAAAATGCTGCCGTAACGGAACATCCAGTATTCAAGAAACGGGTTCTTAAGTTCTGCTACCGTTTGCATCAATCCATTTTGACTCATCGGGACGGTGGTGCTGCCAAAAGTGCCGCGTTGTATCAACACATATCCGAGCGCGAGTGCAATGCTGGCGAGCGTTAGACCGAGCGCAACACTCCGACTGTGAGGTTTGAGTTTCTCTGCCCAAGGTGTCTTTGTTATCAGGATGTATCGGAGCACACGAATGCCTAAAAGTGCGAGTGGCGGCATCAGCATAAATGCGAAGAGATGTTTTGCGAAACCGTATCCGCTGCGATAAGCAGGAGACGCGATATAAAGCGTCGGCACAAAGGTACAGACCCATATTAGATAATACCGTAGATCTGTCTCTGTTTCTGATGTGATAAATCGCCATATTTCAACACAGAGGATAATACTCAGGAAAACGCCGAAGCCTTCCCAACTGATACCCCCGAGAAATAGAATGAAGCCGTTTGCGAGTGTCCATCGCATGCGTGAAGCGGGGCGTTCTACCCTCAAGGATGTGAGATAGGTTATAACAGCAAGTAGACCGAGCATAAGGCACCAACTGTCTCTATCTCCAACACCGGCGCAGCTGCGTTCAATACAGGCAGGGAGGGTTACTAAAAATATCCCCACAATACCGGCAGTGCGTAGGTCGAAAGTGCGCGCGAGAAAAAGATAGAGCGCACCGAGTCCGATACAAAAACAGAGAACGGGCATATAGAAGACGACGTGATAAAGCGAGATATTAGAAAACACTCGCGAGAGTGCTTTGTGGGTATAGGCGAGGGTGTATGGATAGAGGTTTAGGGTCTGTCCTAAGTCTCTACCGAGGGGTAACCAGCGCCGCATATCACGTGCCGGAAGCTGCCCGTTTTCTGAGATGAGCTGTGCCTGCCAATAATAAAAATAGCCGTCGGGGTCCGTTAGTTGTCCAGCGGGGATATTCGTTGAACTTTGAATACGGATTAAAAAAGAACCAAACAGAACGATGATAAGGAGGGCAACAGTACCGAGTGTTCGTATCTCCATAGGGTTCCCTTTTGAAAAGTTTAGCGTTTCCGTTATTCAGATGCCATTTGCTGCGCTGCGGCCGCAGACTTGCGGCGTTCACGACGTTTTTTGATCATCTCTTGATACTTCGCCTTGCGTTCCGCGCAGCATCCACAGTCCTTCTCTTTCGATGCCGCTATACTTTCGGATGCCCGCGTCGGTGCTGTGTCCGGTTGCAAGGTATTTGTTGTGTCGGATGTTGCTGCGGTGATGGTGTTCTGCTTATGCAGTGGGAGTATATCGGTAGCGTATCCGATGCCGACCGCAGCGATTGCCAAGACAGCGATAATGCAGACCCCGTAGAAGATATGCGTATCTTTCATGATTAATCACGCTCCTTGTCGGGTTGAATGAAGCGTTCAAGGCGTGCAGCGACTTCGGGATCCGATTCTTTAAGCCGATGAAGTCCATCTTTGGAGCCATATCGGTTCAATGTCTCCAGCGCACGGTTTAAACGTTCGAGTGAAAAGTGATCACGTAATGTATCTTGAAACTGCGTCTCGATTGGGAATCCGGTGATATCCGGGATGTGTTGTTTTGTGAGTTCTGGCTCAGTTCGCTGGATAGTTTGTGGCCCCTGCGCTAAGTCCTTAAGTGCCGGTAACGCTTCAGTGTCTGTGTTAGGGAATGTTACGGTATCACTAACTGCTTCCACAATGTGTGTTGTGTTTTGCGTGGAGACAGATTCGGTCAGTAATGGTGATGTGTCAATATCTGCTGGCGTTAATTCCGTGACGATGCTGGCAGCGTTCTGCCGGATATTGTCCGCCCAAGCGACATCACCATCATATCCATTGAAGTATCCACGCATCCAAATCTTATGACTCCAATCACTTCTAAACTCATTTAGAACAGCAAGTGTATACTCGCGGACGGTTTGCTTATCCGTGCCATCTACGAGGAGGTCCAACTCCAAGAAGAGTTCGGCGAGTTTTTTTCGCATAATCGGTTCATAATCGGCGTAATCGCCGGTAGGAAAATATTCGCGGAAGTTTTTTTCCTGTAGTTCCCGAGCGGAAGATTTAATACCTTGCGATTCAAGGAAGTCCCACCAAAGCACAAGGTTAAACCCAGGAAAGATTGCATCTTGTTTTCGCTTATATGCCAGATATTCAGGCGATTGCATGGCTTTTTTCAGTGCTTGCTGCATATCGGGATCAACAGTCCCGCTCTCAAGCATGTATGCTATATCACGCGCTGCCCTCTCTT
Organism: Candidatus Poribacteria bacterium; assembly: GCA_028824575.1. GTDB lineage: Bacteria > Poribacteria > WGA-4E > WGA-4E > WGA-3G > WGA-3G. The sequence goes on from JAPPDN010000230.1 coordinate 4,296, forward strand.
TTAGGTTTGCTTCATATCTCTCCTTAGCAGACTGTGGGGTATCTGCAGTGCGTGATTCAGGTGTGACAGATCTGTATGTGACAACTGGCTCCATCTGTTTCGGTTGGAACACCAGCCATCCGATCGCACAGAGTCCGAGAACGATGGCGAGAATACTAATACCATAAAAAG
>JAPPDN010000797.1 GCA_028824575.1 Candidatus Poribacteria bacterium
GTCCCTTTCAATAAGATTGTTATTGTATCACAATCTTGTTTTAGAGAGTGGTCTAAATTTCCGGTGGCAGTACAAATTGAAGGCGATAATACCGAGACCAATAAACGGTATAAATTTGATCAGGTGTTTGATGAGATTTTATTAAGCTTCGTCAATAGTAAGTTCGACCGCTATACGAAATTATCGAAACCAGAAATTAACGCCGACCTCAAGCATCAACTCTATCAAGCCTACCTTGAGCAACTATCTTCTCCCTCTTGATTCCAAGATTGAAACCCATCATTAACAGTCAGCAATCAGTTATCAGTTGTCCCTTCTTGGTTGTCAGTTAACAGCGACTTGTAATCGGCTTTCTTATCATGGAAATCCCATAAATCCCATAAATCCCAGTTCAGACTTCAGCAGCGTGAACGGCACGCGACTGACAACCATTTCCGCTTGACTGTTTTTGTCAAAGGCGTTATGATTACTTCATTAGTACATATAATGAAAAAGGAGAGCTCTTATGCAAGAACTCCAAGAATTGATTACGCGGCAACCCTACACGCGACTCATCACGCCGAAGCGTGTTTTGTTTGGGATACTCGGTATTATAATTTTGGCGTGTTTGGCGACAAGTTTTTATACCGTTGAGGCAGACGAAATCGCTGTCGTCCTGATGTTCGGAAAGTCTGTCCGACAAGCCGAACCCGGACTCCACTTCAAATTACCGCTCGGGATTGAGAGAGCGATTAACGTGCCTGTCCGCAAAGTCTTCAAAGAAGAATTCGGTTTTCGGACGCTCAGAGCAGGCGTGCGTACGCAGTATGACACACGCGATTTCGCAGAGGAATCCCTACTGCTGAGCGGCGACCTGAGTATCGCCGATGTCGAATGGGTGGTGCAGTATAAGATTAAAGACCCCCAAAATTTCCTGTTCTCTGTCCGGAACCCGCAGCAGACGTTGCGCGACCTCTCAGAATCTGTGATGAGCCGAATCGTCGGCGACCGGACTGTCACTGAAGTGTTAACTGTCGGTCGTATCGAAATCGCCGCAGAAGTTGAACAACATCTACAGCAACTTCTCGATCTCTATCAGACGGGTTTAGATGTAGCGACAGTGACCTTACAAGATGTCAATCCACCGGAAACCGTGAAAGCAGCGTTTAACGCCGTTAACGAGGCGAAGCAGGAGAAGGAGCGTTTGATCAACGAAGCCTGGCGCGATTACAACCAATCTGTCCCGAAAGCGAAAGGGTTGGCGGCGCAACAGATTTCGGAGGCACAGGGTTACGCACTCAAACGCGTCAACGAAGCACAAGGCGATGCGGATCGGTTCAAGGCAATTCGATCAGAGTATCAAAAGGCGAAAGAGGTCACCCGCCGCCGCCTCTATCTTGAAGCGATGCAAGAAGTTTTGCCACTCGTCAAGGAGATTTATATTATTGACGGTAAAACCAACTCACCTATCCCACTTCTGCAACTCAATGAATAAAAACCGTAAGGTAAAAATTAGAAGTCGGTGAAGAGGTGTTCGTCTCACAAAAGTTTCCTTTTAAGCGGGCATTGAAACCCGTAGCCCGTAATGTAATGGAGGGCGGATATACGAAGAAGTACGTTATTCTTTAAACCCGCCTCACCGAACCGCAAGGAAAATTAAAAACATGAAATCGAAAAAGATACTTATACCAGTGATCATCATCGTAATTTTAGCACTCCCTGTTGCTGCTGGGATGTTCTATACTGTCTATGAAGGTGAGCAGGTGGTTATTACCGAATTCGGTCGTCCCGTCGGGCAGCCGATCATCACCGCTGGGCTGAAAATAAAAACCCCATTTATTCAACAGGTACATCGTTTTGAGAAACGTGTACTCGAATGGGATGGGTCTCCGAACCAGATTCCGACAAAAGACAAGCGGTTCATCTGGCTTGATACGACGGCGCGATGGCGTATTAAAGATGCTCTCAAATTCTATCAAGCACTCGGCACAGAACAGTTTGCACAGTCCCGTTTGGATGACATCATTGATTCCGCAGCGCGGGATTTAGTAACAGCCCAATTCTTGATTGAAGTCGTGCGGGATTCAAATCGCGTCTTAACCCTCGATCTGGAAGTACTCGAAGGAGAAGAGGGACAATCTGGTGAACCTTTGGAAGAGATTCAGGTCGGCAGGGAACGGATTACACGCCTGATCCTTGAGAAGGTCCAAGAGACCGTTCCACAATACGGCATTGAACTCGTCGATGTTCAGATAAAACGGATTAACTATGTAGATGAGGTTCGCAAGAAAGTCTTTGACCAAATGATTTCGGAGCGGCAACGTATCTCTGAGAAATATAAATCGGAAGGCGAAGGCGAAGCTGCGGACATCATGGGGCAGAAACAGAAAGAGTTACAGCGGATCCAATCTGAAGCCTATAAGCAAGCGGAGCAGATTAAAGGCGATGCAGACGCGCAAGCCATCCAGATTTATGCCGAAGCACACGGTCAAGACCCAGAGTTTTTCGCCTTTATTCAGACCTTAGAGACGTACCGAAAAACAACAGGTGAGAGCACAAAACTCATCTTGACAACGGATAGCGATCTCTATGGGTATCTGAAAAGTAGTAATTTGTTTGAGCGTTGAAGGGCATCGCGAGCGCGGGGAAACACTCAAGCAAAAACACTCGCTTCTACAGCAGGCTAAAATGTGGACAGAACCGTAACCTCTTTAATTTAAATCGTAAAAATACGTGTAAGGAGATTCGCTTATGTTGTCTCGTTTGTTCGCGTGGATGTCTATTTTGAGTCTCGTTTTGGGGGTAATGGCGGTTGATGCCGCTAAAATTGCCGTTGTTGATTTCGCTGACCAGTGGACGCAGGTTGATGCGCTCCGGCAGACGCTCGACGAATTCAAAGTTGAATACGATGACCTGACGAAGGAACTTGAAAATGGGAAACTTCCTTTCAAGGCGGAAAATAGAGTCTTCTTAATCGGTAGCATGACAACCAACAATGCTGGACTTCACCAAAACCTTGACAAGAATGCAGAAGTGATTCAAGATTTCGTCAAAAACGGAGGGATCGTTTGGGAACCGACCCAAGCAGATCAGAACGAAGCGAATGTAGATTGGTTGCCGCCTGAATTAAGTTGTGTTCGGAGCGACCGTGATAGCCCAGATTTTGAAATCTTGGAAGCCGATCACTCCCTCTTTAACCAACCCAACCGTATGACCGAGCAAACGTTCAAAAACTGGGGACATCAAGGCTGGCCAACCGTCTGGGAAGTCATCGCTTCTCAAAAGGGATTTGACGTATTGATGGAAAGTTTGGGACAACCCGTCATTATGGAAGCAGAATTCGGGAAAGGTAAGTTCCTGATGATGGCGATCGCGCCTGATAAATACTATATCGCAGGGAACGATGACCATACAAAAAGCATGGCAAAACTTTTCATGGAGAATTTGCTAAACCATGTTGAGGAATTCGCCGCTGTTGAAGTAGAGGGTAAACTCGCAACGCAATGGGCGCATCTGAAAATGTGACAGTCGCTCCGTGAGGAAGAAGGGAAGGATATCTGGTTGTTCGGCTTAACTGACAACTGAGTGCTGAAAGATTTTTCATGCCTCGCAGTGAGAGAAAATCGTACTGACAACTATTATCCGTGAAACGTCAACTCTCTCCTCTCAGTTTAAAAGCGGTTTGCATCGGGCTGCTGCTGATACCCGTAAATGCCATGTGGCAGATGATGGGGCTGCGCTGGGACATCGCGCACATGTCGATGATCTCCCTGCTTTATAACACTATCACGCTGCTGTTCGTACTGACGATTGTAAATCGGTTCACGAAAAAAGTCGCACCGCAATTTTCCCTTTCCACTGCCGAACTCCTGACGATCTATGTCATGCTGTGCCTCTCGACAGCTATCGGTGGGCACATGTGTGTGCAGATCCTCCTTCCAATTATCAGTTACGCCTCTGCATACGCAACCCCAGAGAACGATTGGCAATCCCTATTTTGGCACTATATCCCGTCGTGGACATCGGTTACCGATAAACGCGGTCTGTCAAATTTCTTTGATGGCGGTTCCACATTTTATCCGCACTTTGAAGCGTGGCGCACGCCGTTGTTATGGTGGGGACTCTTTCTCGCTGCGCTGTTCTCGGTGATGCTGAGTATCAACTTCATCTTCCGAAGGCAGTGGACAGAGAACGAAAAATTGAGCTATCCACTGATCCAGTTGCCGCTTGCGATGGCGAATCCGAGAAGCGGATTTTTCCGTAGTAAAGCGATGTGGATCGGGTTTGGCGTTGCCGCGAGTATTGATCTCCTTAACGGGATTAATTATCTGTTTCCGCAGGTGCCGCGGCTCAGTGGGATCCGTGCCTACGACATCGCCGATTTCTTTACCGTCCGTCCATGGAACGCCATTACGTGGTTCCCGATCGGCATTTATCCGTTTGCGGTTTGATTGGC
>JAPPDN010000183.1 GCA_028824575.1 Candidatus Poribacteria bacterium
GTATTGGATACCTCCTTCCAATACTGCTCTAAGGTCTTCAAATTGGACAGATATCGAGGTTTCTCAGATCAAGAAAGACTATGATCTACCGTTTGACAATCCTAAGAGCGTCGAACTTTTGATGGAACTCATGCGACTGATTGATTCAAACGATTTCACAGTTTTGGACTTCTTCGCTGGATCAGCGACTACCGCAGATGCTGTCCTACGCCTGAATTCTCAGGACGGTGGTTCTCGTAGATTCATAATGGTGCAATTGGATGAATTGATCAACAAGGAGTCTGGAAGACTGCAAGCCGGATTCAGGACTATTTCAGAGATCAGCCGTGAGCGCATTTGTCGTGCTGGGAAAAAAATTACCGGAGGCGATTTTCATCCAGACTGGAACCAAGATGTAGGCTTCAGGGCACTCAGGGTAGACACATCAAACATGGAGGATGTTTATTACCGTCCCGGTGAGTTAAATCAATCTCAACTTTTAGAGATGGTTGACAATGTGAAAGACGGACGGACCGCCGAAGACCTGCTGTTTCAAGTGCTAGTTGAATTAGGTCTAGGTCTGACACTACCGATTCGCCAAGAGACTGTACAGAACAAAACTGTGTTTTTTGTCAATGATAATGATCTTGTCGCCTGTTTTGATCAAGGCGTGACGGAGAACTTGGTAAAAGAATTGGCGAGGCGCATACCCCTTCGTGTTGTCTTTCGTGACAACGGCTTCGACTCAGATACGGTTAAGATTAACGTACAGCAGATTTTCCGCCAGCTCTCACACTCAACAGTTGTGATGACCATCTAAGTTAGACGTAGGACACCACATGGAGCTCAAATTCAAAATTCAGCCACATCAGACCGCCGCCGTTGAAGCCGTCATTGATTGCTTTGAAGGGCAGCCGAAGGCAGCACCATCCCTTTATAGGATTGACCCTGGTATGCAATTGAATCCCCGTTATGACTTGGAGGATGGCTTCAAGAACAATGACATTCTGATAGAAGATGCAATTCTCCTAAAGAACATAAAATCGGTACAGGAGCGTCAAAATCTACAACCTTCCGAGGCGCTTTCGCATTTTACGAAACCTAACAACCGCGGAATCCAGAAACCCACCGGAAGTACCTACAATCCAGGGGCGAAGATCAATCTTGATATTGAGATGGAAACTGGCACCGGTAAGACGTATTGCTATATCAAAACCATGTTTGAGATGAATAAACGATTTGGCTGGTCTAAATTCATCGTAATGGTGCCGAGTATCGCGATCCGCGAAGGTGTCTACAATTCCTTTCAAAGTACAGAAAAGCATTTTGCAGAAAGCTATGGGAAGAAGGCACGTTTCTTCATATATAATTCCCGGAGCCTGCATGAACTGGAGAGCTTCTCGTCTGATGCAGGCATCAATGTCATGATCATAAACATCCAAGCCTTTAACGCGAGAGGAAAAGACAATCGCCGTATTTATGAAGAATTGGACGAATTTCAATCACGCCGCCCAATTGATGTACTCAGCGCCAATCAGCCCATTCTTATACTAGACGAACCGCAGAAAATGGAGGGTCGAGCCACGCTTGAAGCTCTCCCTAAGTTCAATCCATTGATGATTTTGCGTTATTCTGCAACGCACCGTACTCAACATTGCCAAATACACCGGCTGGATGCACTTGATGCCTACAACCGAAAACTAGTAAAAAAAATTGCCGTACACGGTATCAGGACACGTGGGGGCACTGGCACAAGCGCCTATCTATTTCTTGAGGGCATCGAAATTTCAACTAAAGCACCGGTGGCTCGGATAGAGATGGAGGTAAAACTTAGATCTGGAAGAATCAAGCGTCAACTGAAGCGACTTAAATGTAAAACTGACCTCTACGAAGCTTCAAATAGGCTTGATCAATATCGTGAGCATGTTATCCACGAGATTGATGCCAATCAGGATGTCATTGAATTCAAAAACGGGAAAAGACTATTTGTAGGCGAGGCGACAGGAGATATTAATGAAAATGATATTCGTCGTATTCAAATTCGAGAGACGATTAAGGCACATCTGGACAAGGAGAGGACTCTCTTCTCGAAAGATATCAAGGTGTTATCGCTCTTTTTCATTGACGAAGTGAAAAAATATAGGGACTATAGCCAAGTGGATGAGAAGGGGGAATACGCGCGGATCTTTGAGCAAGAATACGAGATGCTCCGGGAAGAATATCTGTCGGATCCAATAATCAATGACGAGGCCTACCGAGACTACCTAAAAGATATTGATCCTGCCTCCACTCATGGCGGATATTTCTCAATAGACAAGAAGGGCCGGATGACGAATCCAAGCATCAAGAAGATAGGTATAGAAAAAGGAAATTCTGACGACACTTCTGCCTACGACCTAATCTTGAAAAATAAGGAGCGGCTGCTATCGCTTGAAGAGCCAACACGTTTCATCTTTTCACACTCGGCTCTGCGTGAAGGTTGGGACAATCCTAACGTCTTCGTCATGTGTATGCTGAAGCGAAGTGACAGCAACATTTCACGTCGTCAGGAGGTTGGGCGCGGACTGAGAATCTCTGTTAATAAGGACGGGCAACGAACTGATCATCCAGTTTCAGTCCACGAGATCAACGTACTCAGCATCATCGCCAGCGAAAGTTACGAGAGTTTTGTTCAAGCGCTTCAAACCGAGATTTCTGACTCGCTTTCACGTCCCAGAAAAGCAAGTAGGGAGTATTTCGAAGGGAAGTCTATACAGACCTCAGAAGGTCCACTCAAGATATCGTCACAAATGGCCACCCAGATTTATCACTATCTGGTGAGGAATGAATTTGTTGACGATGCCGAACACATAACAAGGATCTATCGTCAGGCAAGGGAGGAGGAGGAGCTACCTGATATGGGAGTGAATGAGCCTTATCGCTCTCAAATTATAGATCTCATTGATGGCGAATTTCTCGATTTTCCAAGGCTAGAAGACGGACGAAGGGTAAAACGAAATCGGCTAAACGCCAATTTCGAGAAGAATGAATTCCAAGAACTTTGGTCACGGATTAACAAAAAGGCCATCTACCAAGTTGATTTCGACTCCTATGAGTTGATAGGCAAGTGCATTGCTTCACTGAACAAGAATCTAAATATCCCTTCTTTGGAGTATGTCATAACGGGAGGTGTGCAGAAAGATGAATTATCTGATACTGCAGCATATGAAAGTGATGGCTTCACTGTAATAAACACGAAAAGGGAGGAGGGAACTCCAGTTTACTCGCCTGTTAAGTACGACCTTGTGGGGAAGATTGCTGAAAACTCAAAGATCACACGAAACACTTCCGCCACCATCCTCTCCAAGATTGAACCACGAATCTTTCATCAATTCACCCACAACCCCGAGAGATTCATCTCTGAATCCTCACGCATTATCAACCAAGAGATGGCCTCGATGGTAATTGAGCGACTCATTTATAACGAAATTGACGAGTGCTACGACATTGATATTTTCACTGCTAACCAGACTGGCCAAGATCTTTCTCGTGCTACTGCAAAACTTAAAAAGCATGTCTACGACTTTGCAATCACGGACTCGGACATAGAGAGGAAATTTGTAGAGGAATTAGACACAAGCAACGAAGTCACCGTATATGCTAAATTGCCACGTGGTTTTCTGATACCTACTCCCATCGGCGACTACAATCCCGACTGGGCGATCTCATTCAAAGTTGGCGACCAAAGGCATCTGTACTTCATAGCCGAAACGAAAGGATCTATGTCATCAATACAGCTTCGAAAACTTGAGAAAATCAAAATCGATTGCGCCAAGAAATTCTTCGAGGAAACTTGCCGACGGATTGACACAGGTGAAGTAAAATATGGAGTGGTTACTAAGTACGACGACTTGACTGATCTCGTCAGAACTATCGTGAAGTAAGCAACAGAGCTGTAAATGCCACTTGGCAGGTGGCTGATATCTGGTTCTTGCGCCGATTATTACATTGCTCGTTCGAGCGTATCACATAAGCCATCACAATATTTACAGTGACTCAACTTGATATATATGAACCAGGAACTATATACATCACTTCCACTCGCTAATACTCAAATCGTCGAAATTGATGGCCATTCCACAGATATACCGATTAGTTTCAATTATCAACTGTTTTCACAAACGGCGGTTATCAGTGAGATGGTTATATGCGAGAGGAATGAATTGCCACCCGCCGTACGTAAACTCTTGTTCACGGATAGAAAGGAAAAGATTAAGGTTGCACTTGCCAATGGTGCGCAATTCGACGCGGTACCAATACGTGGAAAGAGAACGATCGGGGAGGGTATGGATTCCCATGAAATTTCCTTTATTCTCGCGCACCAACCTGTAACCGTCGTCAACAAGGAGAACCCTCTTACAGCGGAAGTTCCCCCCTTTTCGGTTTATTGGAGGCACGATTTTCCCATAGATTT
>JAPPDN010000418.1 GCA_028824575.1 Candidatus Poribacteria bacterium
ACCTCTGCTACTATCCAATACCTTCGCCGAAGACTATACGCAAATGAATCTTCCGGAGGGTGCCATCGCGCGGTTCGGGAAAGGTGGAATAGATGAAATAAAGTATTCTCCAGATGGCACATACCTCGCAGTAGCAAGTGGTATTGGGGTCTGGCTCTACGATACATCTACCTACCGAGAGATTGACCTACTCACCGGACACACAGCATTAGTCGAAACTGTGGCGTTCAGTCCGGATGGAAAAACGATCGCCACTGGAAGTTCGGATGGTACCATCCACGTCAGGAATAAGGTCACAGGCACACATAAGAAGAGATTCATTGGCGCCACACATAAGAAGAGATTCATTGAAGCAGACGATGAACTCAGAATTAGAGACGATGGATTCAGAATTAATACGCTTGTATTCAGTCCCGATGGAAAAACGCTTGTTAGTAATGATGATGGTAACATCCGCTTATGGGATGCAGATACGGTGGAGCTCAAGCAAACGCTCATCGGACACACAGATGAGATCCGGAGCGTGGTTTTCAGTCCCGATGGCAGCAGCCTTGCGAGTGGTAGCGCAGATGGCAGCATCCGCTTGTGGGATATGCCAACAGGCAAACATAAGATGACTTTTCCCGACGAGAGGGGTTCGGTCTTAAGCGTAGTCTTCAGCCCAGACGGGAAAACCATTGCTGCTGTAAAGGCAACCATTGCTGCTGGAAATTGGAAATACGCTATCGGCTTGTGGGATGCTGATACAGGGAAACAAAAGATGGCCTTTACTGAGCATGAGGATGTCTGGAGTGTTATTACGTTTAGTCCGGATGGTAACACCCTTGTTAGTGGAAGTTTTGACGGCCCCATCCGCCTTTGGGATGTAAAAACCGGAACCCTGAAGAAAATGCTCACTAAAATGTATCCTGGAGTTAGGCGTGTAGCATTCAGTCCGGACGGAAAAACACTCGCAACTGGCAGCAGAACTGGTATCTATCTATGGAACGTTGAAACATGGGAGATCCAGAAAACAATTGCGGGGTACTTGTCTTCGGTCGATTGTGTCGCGTTCAGCCCTAATGAAAAAACAATTGCTAACGATAGTTTTAGAGGCAACATCTACCTATGGGACGTACAAACAAAGAGACACAAGAAAACAATTTCTGAATCCACGGCTTGGACCAATGATTTGGCGTTCAGTCCCGATGGAAAAACACTTGCCAGTGGGGGTCGTGAGGGTATTCATTTATGGGATTTAGACACAGAGACACCCAGAATTCCACCCATAGAACGAAGAGTCTATGCTGAATGCTTGGCGTTCAGCCCTGATGGAAAAACGATCGCTTCTGGCAGTGGCATGGAAAGGATTCATCTTTGGGATGCACACACCGGTAAACACAAACAGACGCTCACGCCCCCGCTCACGGTCCCCGGACAACTTAGACATATAGATGTCATCAACAGCATCGCGTTTAGTCCGGATGGGAAAACTATTGTCAGTGGGAGTCCGGACGGTACCATCCGACTGTGGGATGTAGGTACAGCTAAGGTAACGCTTATGGAACATCCAAAACCGGTTAAGTGCGTAGCATTTAGTCCCGATGGAAATACAATTGTCAGTGGCGGTGGAGATAGTGAGATCCGTTTGTGGAACACCGCAACAGGTGACCTCAAGCGAACGCTCTTTGGACATACACTATGGGTCATTAGTGTAGCATTTAGTCCCAGTGGAAACACACTCGCAAGTGGTGGAGCGGAAGGCAACATCCACCTATGGGACCTTGAAACAAGCAAACACAAGAAAACATTCAGAGGGCACACGTCTTTGGTCAATAGTGTGGCGTTTAGTCCTGACGGAAAAATGCTTGTCAGTGGAAGTCTGGACTGTTCAGTCCTTCTGTGGGACCTGGCACCTTCAACATCACAAAATCGACAGTGAATCTTTGGTATTGTTGATCCGTTTTATCAAAAAGGAAAGTTGGTAATGAGGAAAACACTTGGGCAGATACTCGCCAGCGGAAGTAATGATTGCACGGTGTTGCTGTGGAGGCTGCGTTAATACTGACTGCACAACTCTGTAATTTGACAAAAACCGCATTCTATGATACAATATAATACATTCAAACCGATTGAACTCATTGAGGAAATTCAAATGAAAGAGAAACCCGATACACGTATGGATCCTGTGCTGGAAGAGTGCTATCGGATGAAAGAAGCATTTGCTGCTAAATTCAACTCTATGCAGAAACTTAATGATTATTTAGTGGCAGAAACAGAAAAAAATAAAGCCCTCGGTCGGAAGTATCTACCCCACCGCAGCCCCGAACCAAACGCAATAAGAAGGATTAACCTATTCACTCGGCACCCGTTAGACTTCACTGAGCTTTTGTGAGCGTTCCCATGGGGCAAGGCACTGTGCTTCGCAAAAAATTAGAAAAAAAGAACATAGAATAGCAAAATATTTCTGATATAACAATTTTCAGACTCGCTTGTATTGTTTATTTTTTAAGGTAAGGAAAAATCGTCTATGACCCAACATCCAGAACTCACTTTAACAGAAAACCGTCCTTTTCAAACCCAGCGTCGAGATACATGGTGGTTGCAACCCTTAGCCGTGTTTGTTGGATTGGGCGCATTCGTCCTCTACGGACTCTTTCGCGTTTTTGAAGGGGATCATTTCATTCACGGCCCCTACCTATCACCACTCTACTCACCGGTGCTTTTCGGTACTGAAGGGGTCGCGCACAGCGTTGAGCACAGTTGGTTTGGTATAATGCCGTCTTGGATACCAGGTTTCATTACCCCGGCAGTCCTGATTATGTGGATGCCACTCGGATTTCGCTTTACCTGCTACTACTACCGTGGCGCGTATTACAAGGCGTTCTGGGCGGATCCACCTTCTTGCTCAGTGTCAGAACCGCGCAATAACTACAGGGGCGAACATTCGTTTCCATTGATTATACAGAATATCCATAGATATTTCCTTTATGTCGCAATCATCTTTATCGGTATTCTCGCTTACGATGTATGGAAAGCACTCTGGTTCGACGATGGAAATGGCGGAACGACTTTCGGCATTGGCATAGGGACGATCATTTTGGCAGGTAATGTCGTCCTTTTAGGTGGTTATACGCTCGGGTGCCACTCTTTACGACACTTGGTTGGCGGTGCTGTTGACTTGCTCTCCAAAGCACCGGTCCGTCGGCAAGCATACAATTGTGTCAGCTGCTTAAATCGTCGGCACATGCTCTGGGCATGGATGAGTCTTTGCTGGGTCGGTTTCTCGGACGTATACGTCCGTTTTATAGCACCGGCGGTGGGTACGGATTGGATTACATTTTAAATACGTTGTAAGAATGAAATATTTATAGAGAGGAAACTTTAGCGTGGCATCTTACGAAACGCATGAATACGATGTATTAATAATCGGAGCCGGTGGTGCGGGGCTTCGCGCTGCCATTGAAGCTGCAGTAGGCGACCTTAAAGTAGGACTCGTGTGTAAATCCCTGCTTGGCAAGGCACACACCGTTATGGCAGAAGGAGGTGTCGCTGCCGCCCTGGCAAACGTTGATGAAAGAGACAGTTGGCGCGTCCACTTTGCCGACACCATGCGTGGTGGACAATATCTCTCCAACGCACGGATGGCAGAACTGCACGCGCAGGAATCGCCTGACCGTGTCCGTGAACTTGAAGCATGGGGTGCCCTCTTTGACCGGACACAAGAAGGCGGTATCCTCCAACGGAACTTCGGTGGGCACCAATACCCACGCCTTGCACACGTCGGTGACCGGACAGGATTGGAAATGATCCGTGCGCTACAGGATCACGGCATCCACCAAGGCATTGAAGTGCACATGGAGAATACCGTCGTTTCGCTCCTGAAAACAGGGGATAGGGTATCCGGTGCTTTCGGCTACGAACGCGAAAAAGGACGCTTCAAAGTTTTTGCTGCGAAAGCGGTCGTTTTGGCTACAGGCGGTGTCGGGAAGGCATATAAAATCACAAGTAATAGTTGGGAATATACCGGTGATGGACACTCTCTCGCATACCACGCTGGGGCGGAACTCATTGACATGGAGTTCGTCCAATTCCACCCGACGGGTATGGTGTGGCCCCCCAGTGTCCGAGGTATCTTGGTTACAGAGGGCGTCCGTGGTGAAGGCGGTACCCTTACAAACAGCGAAGGCAGACGCTTCATGTTTGACGACATCCCTGAACTTTATGTGAACCAAACGGCGGATAACCCCGAAGAAGGATGGCTGTATACGCAAGGTGATCGAGAAGCGCGCCGTCCACCTGAACTTTTAACACGCGATCACGTTGCCCGCTGTATTGTTCGGGAAGTGCAAGAGGGTAGAGGCAGCCCACACGGCGGTGTATTCTTGGATATAGCGTGGATTAAGGAAAAAATTCCGAACGCGCCTGAACATATCC
>JAPPDN010000123.1 GCA_028824575.1 Candidatus Poribacteria bacterium
CTCTGCCGAGCATCTCATAGTGTTTACTTCCCGTCCACCGCTTCGAGACATAAAAAGCCAATGCTGTTAGCACAATAATTAGGACAACGAGGGCGTATCCCATCGGATTTGTGTTCGCCTCGGTGACTTGGTTGAAGATCCGCACCGAAATCACGTTGCGGTATTCAAAGATCAGCGGTGTGCCGAGATCCGTAAATGCCCAAATAAAGACGAGGATCGCGCCTGCGAAATACCCCGGCATCATCAACGGCAATGTTATCTGACGGAAAACTTGGAACCGTGATGCCCCCATATTCTCGGCGGCTTCCTCCAGACTCGGATCAACGTTTGCGAGTGCCGCGACGATGTTCAGATACATGATCGGATATAGGTGCAATGTTGACAACATCACCACACCCCAGAAGCCGCCACCGAACCAGTCGATAGTCTCCGTTATATCAATGAGTCCGAGTTTCACCAGAAGCATATTGACACTTCCGAATGACCCAAAAAACTGCTTCATCCCAATTGCCCCCACAAAAGGGGGCATAATCATCGGGATTAGGATGACAGAACGCAACATATTGCGTCCCGGATACCGATATCGCGTCAAAAAATATGCGAGTGGAAGGCTGATGATGCTCGTCACGATCGTGACCATCACACCGATATTGAGGCTGTTAACAACCAGTTCTCGGATATTTGGATCGGTCACCATCAGTTTGAAGTAGGCGAAAGTGAATTTATTTTCAATCCAGAACGCCTCTTTGAAAACATAGAGGAGCGGGTATATAAGGAAGATCAGAAAGAACAGCGTCGTCAATCCGAGGACAAGCGATATTGACGGCGTTAAGTCGTACTTTCGCCTAATTTTATCCATTAACGACAGGTTTGTATATCCGCCCTCTTTTATTTCTGAGCGATTCAGCATCTCTTCCCTTTCTCCAACTTTCTATGTGCACGGAACGTTTTACATTCTACATCTATAGGGTACTTCTTAATAATTATACCCTATAGACTGCCGAATTGCATATATTTTTTCGCTCCAGAAGCCAAAGAGATGTGATGGCATTCGGCAGAAAGCCGACTCACCATCACACCTCGGGTTGTTTCTTTAGAACGTGCTTATAGTAAAATCAGAAAATAAGTTTATACTTGTAGCATAGTAGACCGTTGGTTTCCTGTGGCAAATTCCCAGTTACCGTTATTTTTCGGAAATCAGTTCTGTGACAGATGAAACACCAAAGAAAATCCTTTCAACCTTTGAGAACGTAATAGTAAAAAATTTTGAAATTTTAATTTGACGAAACCTTTTTCAGGGAGTATAATTAATCTCGTATATTATTGATTAATCTCGTATATTATTGATTAATCTCGTACGTTATTAACAATTAGCGCAAGTCGTGTAAGTCTTAATTTCTACCGATTGAAGTACCACCAGGACTGTTCAAACTGCCCAAAGATGACGACTATGCAAAACGAACACACCCATATCAACATCACCACACCGATTTTACGCGGAGATAGGGTCTATGGTGTAAGCGTTCATACTGCGCGCCGTTTCTCTGTCCGTTCGTTGATTTCGTGTGTTATTATCTCAAAGTTAACATGCCTAATACCCCCACCCCCCCCCGCTCAACAATAGATAAGTATTATACTTCACAAGATAGTATAGTCTTCACGGTCATTCTATCCTTTGTCATGCCTGCGCGCGTTCCGTTTTGCACGGAGCGTTTTGTCGCGGGCTTTTTTTGTTGGCACATCCGACGGATAGAAAACAAGAGCCGATTGGCGATGCGCTCTTGTAATGAGAAAAGAAAATGGAGGCGTTTATGAAACTGTTGATTGAAAACCGTAAATGGACTTTAGCAATTTTTTTCGGACTTTTAATGTTTTTTGGAACATATCTCCAAGGTGATGCGGCTGTTACGCCTGTGAGTGGACGCACGCCAGAGGTGCGGGATGCTATTGTTGCCACGGTGCCGGACATCGACGCTGCTGCCGATGTGACCGAAGCACATCTCGCAGCGATTACCACACTTAACCTGAAAGGGAAAAATATCGCAACCCTGAAAGCAGATGATTTTGATGGACTGACCGCACTGAGCAATCTGAATCTGTATGGCAACCAACTCAGTCGCCTTCCTGATGGTCTCTTTGAGGGAGTGACAGCGTTGCGAACGATCCGTCTCGGTGGCAATGCGATTGACCCGCTGCCGATGCCTGTTGCGTTAGAAAAAGTGGCTGAAGGGCAATTCAAGGCAGTTGCCGCCATAGGTGCGACTTTTGATTATGTGCTGTCCATTGCCGTTATAAACGGCAGCATCACAGGGGGTGCCACGACAGTCACTATTCCGCAGGGTCGTCTGGAAAGTGAAACATTCACTGTCACACGCCCGCCTGGCACTACTGGTGGCGTGACCGTGGATATCGAGACGTTCCCGCGTCTGCCGAGTGAGCATTACGGCTATACGCTTGTCACGTCTGATACTGCTCCGTTATCGGTCATCGCGGGAATCAATACGGCACCTGTGTTCATAGATGGGACAAGCACTACGCGTTCTGTTGCGGAAAATACCGCTGCAGCGACAAACATCGGCGCATCGATCACTGCGAGAGATGCTGAAAACGACACATTGACGTACACACTCAGTGGCGCGGCTGCGAGCGCGTTTGCGATTGACGCTGCCACCGGACAACTGAAAACGCAGGCACCCCTTGACTATGAGACCCAAAACGTTTGGACGCTGACAATCACCGTCTCTGATGGGAGTCTCACAGACACCATCACGGTGACAATCACCGTCACCGACAGCGTCGAAAATACGGCACCGTCTTTCTATGAAGGCGACAGCACGACGCGTGTCGTTTTTGAGAATACCGCTGTAGATACGCATATAGGCACGCCTGTGTTGGCAACCGATGCGACTGACGACTTTTTAAGATATACCCTCGGGGGCGTTCATGCGGATGCGTTTGCGATTGACACTGCCACTGGACAACTGAAAACGAAAGCACCGCTTGACTATGAAACCCAACGGCTCTACACGGTGACTATCACCGTTGATGATGCAGCACTCTCGGATATGATCACAGTGATTATCAGTGTGATGGATGTCAACGATACTGTCAGCAGTGCGGGTTTTGTCCCGGTTAGAGAACGCACGCCAGCGGTGCGGGATGCGATTGTTGCTGTCGTTCCCAACGCGACAGATGCCGCCAGTGTTACCGAAGCAGATGTTGCTGCGATCAGAACCCTTAACCTGAGAAATAGCGGTATTTCATTCCTGAAAACGGGTGATTTCTCGGGTATGACTGCCCTACGCAACCTGAATCTGTATGGCAACCACCTCAGCAGCCTGCCGATAGGTATTTTTACCGGATTGCCAGCACTGACATCGCTCAGACTGGGGGGCAACGTCCTTGACCCATTACCGCTGATTGTGTCTCTGCAAAGTGTCGGTGGTGGTGCGTTTAAGGCGGTGATGCCGACAGGGGCGCCGTTTAATATCGTGCTGCCGATTGATATAGCAAGCGGTGTGAGGCGTGTGATGATACCGCAAGGCAGCGTGGAAAGCGTGCCCTTTAGAGTCGTCGGCACGGGCACCGAAACGCCAAAAGTGGCATTCCTTGGGTTCCCCGGATTGCCGGTTTATCATTATGGGTATACGCTCGCACAATCGACTGTCTGCCAGCGCACCGAACAGGTCGCCGCGGCGATTGCGGCAGCTGTTGGCGTAGAGGATTGTAGCACAGTGACAGAGCTGGATCTCGCCACAATCACAAGCTTGGATCTCTCAAATGCTGCGATCACAGCCTTGCAAGCAGGGGATTTCGATGGCATGCTATCGCTGACAAGGCTTTCTCTTGATGGCAACGATCTCACCCATCTGCCTATGGGTATCTTTGACGACCTCGTTTCTCTGACAGCACTCTCCCTAAATGCTAACCAATTGACAACGCTACCGAGTGGTATTTTTCGCAATTTAACATCACTGACACATCTTTATCTACAGCGTAATGACTTGCGTTCGCTCTCCACCGGTGTGTTTGATGGGACCCCGTATCTTCAGAGTCTCCTGTTATCTCATAACAATCTAATTTCACTGCCAGCCGGTATTTTTGAGGGTTTGACGGAGCTCCAGCAATTGGATCTGCGTTGGAACCCGGACGCGGGTTCACAATTGCCGTTGGTCGTGGCACTCGAAAAGGTTGGGACGAACGGGTTCAAGGCAGTTGTGCCGAGTGGCGCGCCCTTTGAAATAATGCTACCGCTCAAGGTTGTCAATGGCACTTCGGTAGATGGCGCGGCGGCGATCATCATTCCGACAGGCAGTGTGGAAAGTAGAACGCTGACGCTGACGCGCACGCCTAATACGATCCATGCTGTCACCGTGGCGATTGAAACGCCACTGCCGAT
>JAPPDN010000645.1:0-1737 GCA_028824575.1 Candidatus Poribacteria bacterium
CGGTTTCTGGTGGGTGTGGTGTATCAGGAGCAAGTCGTGTTTTTCTCTGATTTGGAGGGTTTTGGTGGCATCCGTTCTACCCAACCTACGGGACTGAAGAGGGTTTTGAAGTCTTCAAAGTCTTTGTGTAGAATCCAGTTCGGTTAGGAATGCAGATCGCAAGAAACCCCCCTTTATCCCCCCTTATCAGGGGGCAGGTGTGTACACCGCAAAACCGAACCTACCGGGCCTGGAGAAAATACGGATAACTGCAAATTGAGAAAAAAAAACGGCGAGGTTATGAACCCCGCCAGCGAAAAAGTAGAATACCCATGAAAAGAATGACAACGCTACTACCGGAATGTGACCTTATCCTTCTCTGCTCTCTCAAGCAGGCTTCGGACAATCTGTAATGTCAATTTAGAGAGTTTCTCCGAAAATTCGGCATCCGTAAGCGTTCGATATCGCGAGGGTTGCGATGTCGTAAGCCGTTCATTCGCAATCGTCAACGCGCTCGACATGAGCGGCATAGGCACTTCGATCGGCACAGACGCAGGCGCACCATTTTCTTTTGGGACAGGCACAGGTATTGTTCCGACCGTATCACCTGCCAAAAAACTTTCGCGCCGTGAATTGATTTCGGCTAATACTTGCTGCGACGCGATTTGGTGTGCAAACTTTTTTGAACCGGGTACGGGTTCTGGGGTTTGATGGACGTGGTCACCGTAAGATACGGTCACCTGCCAACAAGGTGCATCCGCCGGCCCGTGTTGTGTCTCCGTATACGTCGGTTGCTGCATTCCCCGTTCTTGGCAATATTGAATCAAAAGTCCTTTGTAATTTTCCGAAGCCTCGTCAAGTGCCAAATCTGCCATACATTCCTCCTCGGAGCGTTTTAGCGGGAACTGCCGCCGCCGCCGCCACTCCCGCCGTTATAGTACTGCGGACGCTCACCCACTCTGCGGGGTTTGACTTTCCGCTGCCGTTTCATCTCAATCCTACGCCGTTTTTCGCTCGGTTTCTCATAGAAACTCCGCTTTTTAATTTCTGTAACGATACCGGCTTTACCACACATTTTTTTAAAACGTGCTAAGGCGCGATCAAACGCTTCACCTGAGTCTACACTGACTTCTACTTGAACCATTGCTTTGAACCTCCATTGGAATTTGAAATCTTGAAAACATTGTATAATAAATTGTATCACATTTCAGTGGGGATGTCAAATAATTCTCAGGCGTGTGCAGGGTTATTTAGTTTTAGATAAATTATCGGATTCTCTAAATTTTTGATTTTTCTTTTTCAAGCCCGGTTCGGTTAGGAAACCGAACCTACCGGGCCTGGGTGTCCAAAATTGGACTCAAAAACAGAAAACTAAATCGTCCTGAGGCGTGTGCTTGACAATTTGTCAATAATCCGCTACACTTACGCCACCTACAAGGAGGCATCACTATCACAGAAATCGTTATCCTCTGCTTCGGCGCATGGCTCACCGGTGTCAGCAAAGCTGGTTTCGGCGGCGGCATCGGTATGATCGTCGTCCCGATGTTCGCGCACTTCCGCAGCGCACGGAACGTCATTGGACTCATGCTCCTGCTACTTTTTTCGACCGATGTCTTCTCACTCCGGCACTACTGGAAACGATGGCACCGCCAAAGCGTCACACGCCTTATCCTCGGTTCTGTCCTCGGTATTGTCCTCGCAAGCCTGATTTTAAAAGACATCTCCGATGTTCATCTCAAGAAGGTGATCGGTGCCATC
>JAPPDN010000645.1:1747-4391 GCA_028824575.1 Candidatus Poribacteria bacterium
CATCGCGTGTCTCTTTGCAATGCTGGAGTTCCTGCGTCCATACTGGCAACCGTTGCTCGGCAATTCGGGGGAATCGACCGACACAGCACTCGAATTTAAAAGGTGGCAAGGGCTGCTCGCTGGGATGTTTGCCGGGGCGTTTTCAACGCTCGCACACATGGGTGGACTCGTTGTCGTTATGTATCTTCTTCCGCAACGTTTGAGTAACACCGCCTTCGTCGCGACAACAACCGCTACCTATTTCTCACTCAATCTTATCAAAATCCCGTTCTATTACCAACTCGATCTTTTCTCTTTCGAGATTTTAGTTGAAGCCATCGCACTCCTACCGTTCATCGGACTCGGTGTACTAACAGGTATCTCACTGAACAACCGTGTGTCAGAACGCCTCTTTTCAAAGATCGTCTTGTTCTTCCTGTTCGCCACAGGGATACATCTACTTTTGGGTTGATTAGTTTTCAGTTATCAGTTATCAGTTATCAGTTTTTATGGTTTTCAGTTATCGGTTATCAGTTTTCAGTTAAGAGTCACCTTGTGACAGTCCCGTTTGCTGTATCCGTCACAGAAACCCTCTTTAACCGACAACTGATGACTGACAACTGATAACTCTTAAAACTGAAAGATTTTTCGCAGAAAAATCGTACTGACAACTGACAACTGTTAAAACTGAAAGATTTTTCGCAGAAAAAATCGTACTGACAACTGACAACTGAAAACCGTTGTGGTATTTCTAAGAATCGTGTATAATACGATCCATAACAAAATACAGATGAGGTCAAGAAATAATGAGTTTAAAATGGGGCGTGCTGGGTGCCGGGAGCGTTGCACAACGGCGGGCGATGCCAGCAATCAAAAAAGCGGATGGTGCGGAACTTCACGCGCTGCTCTCACGCGATACCGCACGCGCAGAACGACTCGCAGAGGAACACGGTGCAACTAACGCCTATACCACCGTTGATGCGCTTCTCTCAGACGACGCACTCAATGCAGTTTACGTCTCAACCCCCGTCCACCTACACGCCGAACAGGTCATCGCTGCAGCCGAACGCGGTTTGCACGTGCTTTGTGATAAACCGATGGCACTCACGCCACAGGCGTGTACCGAGATGATCGCCGCTTGTGATGCCAACGGTGTGCATCTCCAAGTCTGTTTCCTATTCCGATTCCATTCCTGTTTTCAGCAGATCCGAACATGGGTAGACGAAGGACGCTTCGGGCAGCTCGTGCATGGACGCATGCCGTTCCTGAAACAGTATCAACTCGCGCCCGACGAGTGGCGTGCGCAACCTGAAGAGGGGGGCGGCGGATGCTTTATGGATCTCGGGCCCCACAGTGTAGACCTGCTCCGCTATCTTATCGGCGAGGTGAATGCTGTCAGTGCCTTCTATAACAGCGCAACCCAAGGCATCCGTGTTGAAGAGACCGGGGGTATCTTCATGCGTTTTGATAACGGGGCGCAGGCGTTTACAGACCTCAGTTTCTCCGTCGCGCAGTGCGACATAGTTTTGGAGCTCTATGGGACAGCAGGCACTGTCTGGGTTTACAACGACGACGGTTGGAAAATGAAGACCTACTTTGCTGGTGAACAGCAGTTGATCCCGTCGCAATACGAGGACCTATATCAGTGCCAGTTTGAGCATTTCGCAGCCTGTGTGCAACAGGGGGCATCGCCAATCACTACAGGATTTGATGGGTTGCGGGCAAACGAAGTTCTCACCGCCGCCTACCGTTCAGGCGAAACCGGTCAAGTGGAGCCATGTCCTGCTACAAGATGATTGTCACTATAGATTGATTCTTAATCTTTATTCGCCGCGCCCTACCGTGTTCATCCATTCGTGTCAAAATGGCACAATATCGCCAACCTTGATTTTAATAGCGTCAATTTGTCACGGGTAAAAACCTGCCAAAATGTCACGGCTTTCACGGCAACGCTGACGTGCTGGCAGGTTTGGCGTTTGGCACGAAACTTGCTAAGGATATAGGTGAAGACGGTTTCTATTTTACCGTTTCATGATAAACAGGTACGAAGCGGAGGCATTCGCGCCTCACCGTATAATTTTTTACGCCAAATTCAAGGAGGAATTCAACGACATGGCACTTGTACCCCTTGGCGATAGAATTCTCGTCAAACGTTCAGATAACGACGAGCAGATGACCAGTGGCGGGATTATCATCCCGGATACCGCGAAGGAAAAACCGCAGGAAGGCGAAGTCGTTGCCGTTGGTAACGGTCGGATACTCGACAGCGGCGATCGACAGCCCGTTGATGTGGAAGTGGGCGACTTGGTGCTTTTCGCCAAATATGGCGGCACTGAAGTTACGTATGACAATATCGAATATCTCATCTTGCGCGAAGATGATATCTTAGCCAAGGTTAACTAGGAAAGGAGTTAAACACATGGCAGCAAAACAACTGGCGTTTGATGAAGAAGCAAGGAGCGCTATTAAACAGGGCGTTGATAAACTCGCCGACGCTGTTAAAGTCACGTTGGGCCCAAAAGGACGGAACGTCGTGCTGGATAAAAAGTTCGGCGCACCCACGATCACCAAAGATGGTGTTACCGTCGCCAAAGAGGTCGAACTTGAAGATGCCTACGAAAATATGGGCGCGCAGATGGTCAAAGAGGTATCCTCTAAAACCAGC
>JAPPDN010000232.1 GCA_028824575.1 Candidatus Poribacteria bacterium
GTAACAAGGTCTTCTACACCTGTCCCATTCAGATTGGCGCGCTGTATCTTGTCTGCCCCATTATCAACCCAATACATCTTACCACCAGATATGTCCAAGGCTATGCCACGAGGATCAGTTACACCTGTAACAAGGTCTTCTACACCTGTCCCATTCAGATTGGCGCGCTGTATCTTGTCTGCCCCATTATCAACCCAATACATCTTACCACCAGATATGTCCAAGGCTATGCCACGAGGATCAGTTACACCTGTAACAAGGTCTTCTACACCTGTCCCATTCAGATTGGCGCGCTGTATCTTGTCTGTAACATTATCCACCCAATACATCTTGCCACCAGATATGTCCAGGGCTATACCTCTGGGAGCAGTCAAACCCGTAACGAGATCTTCTACATTACTCCCATCTATATTTGCTCTCTGTATCTTGTCTATGCCACGATCCATCCAATACATCTTACTACTTGAGATGTCCAATGCTATACCCGATGGCAAATCTAATCCTGTCGTGATGAGGTCCTCGATACTGCTGCCATCCAGATTTGACCGCTGTATCTTGTCTGTCGTCTCATCTATCCAGTACATCTTGCCACCTGAAATATCCAATGCTATACCAACAGGGGCACTCAAGGTGGGTCTCGTAACGAGGTCTTCTACATTACTCCCATCTATATTTGCTCTCTGTATCTTGTCTGTGCCATTATCCGACCAATATATCTTACTGTTAGCAGATGGTGGAGCAACCACAGTGATCGTGAAGGTCTGTTCAATGCTCGAATGACCATCACTGGCTGTCACCGTGATCGTCGCACGGCCAGATAACACTGGACTAATCGTCACTACTGCATCCACTACTGACACTGTCGCTATGCCTGCATCAGATGACAATGCACTATACGTCAACTTATCTCCATCTGGATCGCTGAAGTAACCCGACACATCTACTGTCCTATCTGTGCCTACTGTTAAATCCAGCATCGGAATCGCACCTTGCGCCACAGGTAAACCGGTGTTTCTCACTTCAATGGTTTGTACTGTACTTGAACTACCATCACTGACTGTCACTGTGATCGCCGCACGACCAGAGGCCACCATTGTGATCGTCACCACTGAACCTTCTACTGACACTGTCGCTACGCCTACATCAGATGACAACGCACTGTAGGTCAAAACATCGTTATCCGGATCAAAAAAGTAGCTCGATAAATCTATTGTCCAGTCTGTCCCCGTTGTCAGGGTCTGCATTGGAATGGTGCCCCGCGCTATAGGTGTACTATTTGAAAGTGGCATGTCGCGGAGTGTTTGCCACTCTGTATGCAGATTATTATACCAGGCTGGAACAGCACCCAAACGCAATTCGATCTGGGCTTCGAAAAGCGATTCCGGATCAACCGGACTGCCATTGGATTCGAGAACCTCAAGAACATTTTTATTAAAAGTAGCCGGATTGCCGTGAAAACCCACAATAATCGGATTCACAAATCGGAGATTACGCTGCCAAAAATCGTAGTGTGTATCCTCGCCCCCATGGTTGAAATTCCAGAACACGAGATGCCTGAGATGGTTTGGATAAACACCTGCACCACTGCTACCAGATAACCTTCCGTGATTAACACAATCAAACAAATTTGCATAGCAAGGATCGGTCCTGTGGATATCAACCGGTTGATCGGCAGTCATATCAAAGCGATGGACCACATTTCCTCCTGTGTTATGACTCATACTCACACCATGTTGCTGTCCTGGAATCGCACGGGTGCTGTTAGGACCATCGATGAGAGGGACCGTACTATAAGGGGCCTGGCCAGCTATATCTTCTGAAAGCCCAGCCCATACACCGTAACAGTCCTGAATCTTTATCGAGAAATGTCCTTTGTTGCCTGCTACTGTAACTTGATAGACGGACATAGCGGTGCTCCTGAGAATTTCTAATGCAAAATTGGTATGAACAAAAGACACACGACGAATCCAGGAATTGACACAGAATCGAAATGAAAGCAAACTCCAGCCTCCATCGTGGAGAGCACTTTTATGATGGATAAACGATTCTTGAAACGAACCGTGAAAGCTAATATCTTCAACCCCGACTTCTTCAATATAAGGATAGGAACGCACCACCCAGCCATGTGCATGATTGACACGCGTATGCAGAGGTTCATTGAATCGAATGCGATTGCCCTGAATCTCGGCAATGCTGTGCTCTTCATCTATCGTGATTCCCTCAGACAAAAGCTTTGACCAATTAGGCTCGGGAGAACGCGGAGCGAGGAACTCTTTAATTGCCTGGGTACTTTTCATATATATTCTGATCCTCTGACCAACTTTGAGTTTGGAAGCATCGGCAACGGTGATCCAAAAAGTTTCTCGTTCTGCACTCTCTGTAATCTTTGTTAAGGTTCGATAGCGTATATCGTTTGGTTTGAAATAGAACATAAAAGGCGATGTCCACAATTGGTCGGGATTGGTCGGCGGCAGATGGTTGACCTGACGAATGATCGTGCCTCCCTGTCTGCTGCCGCTTCCTCTCAGAACAATATTGCTACTCCTGATGTAGATAGACTCGTTTTTACCCTCACTATTCTTATCTGTATCAGTATTAACGAGAAATACACCCGGCGGGAAAAACACAATGCCACTGCCATTGGACTCTGCTGCGGCAATAGCTGCTTTGATAGCAGGTTGGTCAGATATATTATCATTCGGAATAGCACCATAGGTCGTCACATCAAAAATGGGGTGTGTAACATCGGGCACTGGCTTGTTGAAATAGTGATAGCCCGAATAAGAAAAATCGGGTAAAACGGGTTCTGTCCCATTCTCTTTCGCCCTTACAAAATTTTGATAAGTTCCCGAAAGATTAGGAGAAAGAACAGCAATCCGAACTGTGACAGCGTCGGTGCCACCGCGGCTATCTGCTGCTCCTACAATCACCGAGTAAACAGGCTTTGTTTTGTAATTGTATGTCACACCAGCCTTTGTCTGAAGCTGACCACTGCTTGGGACAATGGTAAATGAATTTGCATCCGGACCACTTAGACGGTATGTAAGGCTGTCGCCATCTGGATCAGTAGCTGAAATGGGATTGCCGATATCCTGGCCTGCTGAGGTGCTATCATCAAATGAGCGTATAGCAGGAGAGACAAAGGTAAAGCGAGGTTCACTGTTCACAGTTTGTTCAACTTTTTTTCCAAAACTATTAACAAAAATCAGAAAATCGGTAATCCCAATTTCACCATCACTATTCAGATCGTATTTTGCCTCATACTGCTCCTGGCCTTCTCGAGTCCCAAATACGCTTGTAAATAGCAAAAAGTCAGTAATATCTACAACCCCACTTCCGTCAAAGTCCGCAGAAGGTGCCGCAGCACCTTGTAGAGATACGGAGTGACTTAATAGAACTATGAATACAATTACAAAGCTCAAGGCTAATGTTGAACGTGAGAGAAGTAATTTGGACATGCTAAACTCCTTTTTATGTGACTTATTTGAATTTACTGATAGAGCCTGCCTCGAAGTGCTGCCATCTCAAAAGTCCAAAGCGATGCTTACAGGTGTTGTCAAGCCTGTGGTGATGAGGTCTTCTACACTACTCCCATCCAGATTTGAACGCTGGATCTTGTCTGCACTATTATTTACCCAATACATCTTACCCCCTGAGATGTCCAAGGCTATGCCACGAGGGTCAGTTACACTAACGAGGTCTTCGATAGTGCGAGTGGTTTCACCCTGTGCAAGCTCTATGTTTGCGCGTTGAATCTTATTTGTGCCACGATCAGTCCAATACATCTTGCCTGCTGAGTGGTCTAATGAAAGATCCACAGGCGTTGTCAACCCTGTGGTGATGAGGTCTTCGATAGTGCGGGTGGTTTCTCCTTGTACAAGCTCTATGTTTGCGCGCTGAATCTTATTTGTGCCATCATCTACCCAATACATCTTGCCACCGACTGTGTCCAATGCGATGCCCGATGGCGTTGCTAATCCTGTGGTGATGAGGTCTTCAATGTTGCTGCCATCAAGGTCGGCACGCTGAATTTTATCTGTGCCACGATCAGTCCAATACATCTTGCCTGCTGAGTGGTCTAATGCAATGCCTGTTGGTAGATCTAATCCTGTGGTGATGAGGTCTTCAACATTACTACCATCAAGATTTGACCGCTGTATCTTATCTGTGTGTTCATCTACCCAATACATCTTGCCGCCTGAAATATCCAACGCAATGTCAACGGGATTCATCAATGTTGGCCTGCTAACAAGGTCTTCGATGTTGCTGCCATCTACATCTGCACGCTGAATTTTATCTCTACCACGATCAGTCCAATATATCTTACCAGTCGCTATTACTTTGAAGGCCTGCTGTACACTTGCCTGCCCATCACTACCTGTGACGGTGA
>JAPPDN010000854.1 GCA_028824575.1 Candidatus Poribacteria bacterium
GCTAAGGCTGTCACAGCACTGCGTGATGCAGGCGCGACACCCGCGGAGATTATCCAACAAGGTCTCCACTACGGTGCACATAAAAGTAGTGATGGCTGGTCGTCAGGTGTGGCTATCCTCACACTCGCAGCGAACCTCTGGGATGACGTTGACCCAGATGACCATAACCTGTTTCTCGTACACGGACTAAGCCAGATCAGCCGTAGAACAACGGGAAGTGCACGCCCCTATCGCGCACCCTTTCCGCGAGTGGTCGAAGAACACGACCTCGAAACATTGCAGCGATGGTTCCGTTATTTTATTGATAAACGCCACGGCGGCGCAGCAGAACGCATCTTGCTAACGCTGAATGACCGAGACTACGATAAATCCGTCCTCGCAGACTTCGTATACACAGCAGCAACTGACTATTACTTCACCGGCGACGGACACGCCCTCGATTTTGCGAATAAAATGTTTGAGGCGTTGGATTACGTCAACTGGGAAGGATCACACGAGATTTTACGCCCGATTGTCGTCGATCTCGTCGGTAGAACACGGCATGAGGAAACCTCTCGGTGGGCTGACGCTGTACCTGTCTTAGAACCCGTCTTTGAGAGGCTCGACAGTATATGGGAAGACAATCAAGCGAACGAATCAGAGCTTGATATTTCAGCATTTACACAGACGCTACTCGGTGATGAGTTTGAACCCACTGTTGCCGCAGTTGAAGAGAAAATTCGCGCAGGGGTCGAGCTGACTGACATCTGCCGCTCGATGACCTATGCCTCGGCGGTTCGCACTGCCCGGTTCCATCTCAAAAACGAAGGCGACTGGCACGATGTCGCGAACATTTACTCATACTCGCACGCCCTTTATCACGCTTTCCAGTATGCACCAAGTGCGAATCTCCTACGCGGCATTTTTCACGGAGTCGTCTACTTGGCATACTTGCGCTGGTTGAACATGCCCGCCGCCCGCATTCCGAGACCCGGGCAACGGATACCTGATGAAACTTACGCTTCTGCTGACAAGATGTTAGATCGACTCCAAGAGTTCGCTGACTTCCAAAAGGTCTACGAAGCAGAAATTCTGGTGAACCAGTATCTTGAAGAAGGGCATGATATTGACGCACTGAAACGGGTGCTTGCACACATCTTGCTACGTGAAGACGCGGAACTCCACATGTTCCAGGTCCTCGAAGTCGCCTTCCGGCATTACGATTTGTCAGTTGACTTTGAAGAACAACGGATGCATCTGTTGGCAGCGACGCGTTACATCACGGCGCAGAAGCTCATGAAGAACATTCTGTGGTCCACTGAGAACGCAGAACGTCTCGCACGGGGTGAGTTACTCAGCGAACGCGACGATGATTAGATTTAACAGTTTCTAACGCTTCGGGCTGGATTCCCACTGCTTTCGCGGTAGGAGGAAAGCCCGTCTCCTTTTTTCAAAAGTATCAAATTATAGAACACGTGAGTTCGATGAAAAAAGTACGAGTGTCCCGTAGGTGTTTTTGCTAGGGTGTTTCCCCTTGGTAGAGCGGTGAATGACCAAAACCCTCCAATCTATCAGGAAAACTTTGCTTTTCAATGATCCATTCATGGAAATAGACATGGCGAAACCCAACAAGCAGACTTACGCGTTTATGTCGAACTTACATTACGACATAGAACTCCAATCATGCAAAAGACAGGACACAAACCCAGCTTTACAGATTGGCATAAGACTGCTCCTGACACAACAAGACGGGACTTTCTTACTACGGTAGGCAAAACGGCACTACTCGCGAGTCTGGGCATGTTTGGTGCAGGCTGCGAAGCCGTTGATCGCGGGCTGTTGGATAGAGGACTCGCACCCGTTGTCTTGGAAGACCCACAAGCAGCAGGACTCCCAAAGCCGGACATGCTTGTCCATTCGGAGATCCCTTTTAACGGCGAGTTTGCCCCGCACCTCCTCAATGACGATGTTACCCCCACAGAACGACACTTTGTCCGTAATAACAGCGGCATTCCAGAACGAGCGGTAAACAAGGATATCCGTGGATGGAAATTGGTCATAGACGGTGAAGTCCATAAAGAACTGGCATTAGCTATGGATGACTTGACACGTTTCCCGCAGGTTACTATGGAAGTCGTATTAGAATGTGCCGGAAACGGGAGAAGCCTATTTGTACCAGAAGTTAGCGGAACACCGTGGCAACGCGGTGCCGCTGCCTGTAGTGAATGGACAGGCGTACGCATGCGTGATGTCTTGCAAACCGCAGGTGTGAAGTCGAGTGCTGTCTATACCGGAAACTACGGCGAGGATCTACCCAACGATGGCAGCGAACCTTTTTCGCGAGGCATCCCGATTGAAAAGGCAATGGATGAGCACACGCTCATCGCTCTTAAGATGAACGGAGAAGTGTTGCCAGCTGCCCACGGATTCCCCGCGAGATTGATTGTTCCCGGATGGATCGGTAGTGCAATGCAGAAATGGCTCAACCGTATCTGGGTGCGGGATAGAGTTCACGACTCCGAAAAGATGAGCGGCTATTCCTATCGCATCCCGGCTTATCCGATAGCACCCGGAGATAACCCACCAGTTGAGGATACGCGTATCGCAACTGCATGGCAGGTTAAATCCTTGATTACCCAGCCACAATCATCGCTGGAATTCAGGACTGATACGCCTATAAAAGTTCGAGGTCATGCGTGGGCAGGCGAAAATCAGATTGATAAAGTTATGGTCTCTACAGATTTCGGTCTGCAGTGGCAGGAAACCCAATTGATTCCGCCATCAAACAGATATGCATGGTCCCACTGGGAAACCGAACTCACCTTGGTAAACAGAGGTTATTATGAAATATGGGCACGCGCCTATGACAATACAGGCATTGCGCAGCCTTTCACGCAACCGTGGAATCCGAAAGGGTACCTTGGCAATGTCATTCATAGAGTGCCTATTTCAGTAGTTGCCTAAACCCATTTCGCGAAACCTAAGCCCGTAATGTAAACGGTTGTTGGTGGTCAGTTGTCAGTTTGCCTCGTAGTGAGAGTTATCAATGTTAGAAAGTGTGCTAAAGTCTCAAAGTTGAGAACTTTACAGACTTTTTTAACTTTAGAACACTTTACGGATTCGACGAACTTCTTTAACTGAAAACCTATAACCGATAACTGATAACCATAAAAAGGGAAAATTAAAAATATGAGGCTCGGTGTTATGTCCGACAGCCACGACAACATCCCAAACGTTAAACACGCTGTCGCGCTTTTTAATGAGATCGGTGTAGATCTCGTCGTCCATGCAGGTGATTTTATCGCGCCGTTTGCTATTGATCCGTTAGGAGACTTGAACTGCCGCGTTGTCGGCGTATTCGGAAATAATGACGGTGAACGCATTGTCGTTGCAAAACGGTTTGAAGCCATCGGCGGTGAAGTACACCCCAACCTCGCAAGCGCATCCCTCGGTGAGAAAAACATCGCCGTGATGCACTACCCTGAACTTGCTATCCCTATCGCCAAAAGCGGCGATTTTGACATCGTCGTCTATGGACACACCCACCAGATAGACATCCAGAAAGGTGAATCTCTATTGCTCAATCCGGGTGAAACAGGGGGGTGGACAACAGGGAAAGCAACGGTTGCCGTTGTAGATATAGAAACCCTTGAGGCAACAATTCATGAGTTGTAGGGATGGGTGATGAAATACAGGGACCTATTCACACCACCAGGCGCAGAAGCAGGAGAACCCAAGCAACAATGCCTGATCTGGTCTGCAAACCATGAACACGCTGTTGCCTCCATAGACGACGAGATTCACCCACAAGCGAAATGTGTCTGGCTGGAATTTGAAGATATTAATGTTATCTATGCCTACGAAAAACACTGGAAAACAGGCGATTGGGAACTCGTTGAAAAGAAAAGAGGGAACATCCCGTTAGTAAACAACAACCCTTTCAAACCTGACAGCGAAAGCGTCTTCCCTGTAAACGATTCTTTGTAATTCCTTAGTGAGATTCCTATAATACTTTTACTTTTCAAAACGATTTAAGGAATAACTATGGATATTAAACCGATCCGATCCGAAGCAGATTATGAAACTGCCCTGAAGACCATTGATCAGCTTTGGGATGCAGCATAGGGTTCACCAGAAGCGGATCAGCTTGATGTGCTTGTCACGTTAGTGGAGGCTTATGAAGATAAGCACTACCCAATTCCTCTGCCAGATCCCATTGAAGCAATTCTTCACTATATGGAGAGCCAAGGGCTATCCGAATCTGACCTCGTTTCCTGTAGAAACAATAAACAAAAAGGTTGACTTTGGTGTAAAAACTGTTGTATATTATCAAAACCTTCTGAGACTAAAACCCCGTCCTTTAGGGCGGGGATACAGTCTCGCTTTAGTGAATTAG
>JAPPDN010000592.1 GCA_028824575.1 Candidatus Poribacteria bacterium
GGCGCGGTTGTCACTTTTACGCCGTCTCTCCCTGGACCGGCTAAGAAAACGTCAACTTCTGTCCGAACGCCGAAATCGGTGAGGTAGATACCGGGTTCAATTGAGAAACAGATGCCAGAGATCAAGGCACGTGCATCACGCGTCTCTAAGTTATCTAAATTCACGCCGTTTCCGTGGATAACAGTGCCGATGTTGTGTCCAGTCCGGTGAATAAAGAATTGTCCGTATCCCTTTTCAGTGATATATCCACGGACACAATCATCGACTTCATAACCGTGAATGGGTTCATCGACTGCCCATTTTTCCCGGATGAACCGTATCGCCCTATCCCGCGCTTCCTTGACAATATCAAAGATTTCAACGTACCGGGGTGGAACGGTTTCCCCAGCATAAGCCACCCATGTCGTATCCGCAAAGACTGCATCTGGGTCTTTCTGCTTTGCCCACAAATCAATCAAGATGAAATCACCTGTTTTAATCGCTTGGGTATCCGTTGCAGTGGGTGCATAATGCGGGTCGCTGCTCTTTGCATTCACAGCAACTATGGGGGGATGGTCTGTAACAAGGTCCATCGCATCAAATTGTCCGAGAATCTCTTGCTGAACATCATATTCGGTAATCGCTTTTCCATCACGCAGCTGCGAACCGATCCACGTGAAGGCGTAATCTTTCGCTTGCAATACCAAGTGTGCGGACGTTTGGTGTCCTGCGGCTTGTGCCTCACTCAGACGTGCTTCCACCCGTTGTGCAAGTTCCGCAGACGTTTGCACCTGAATCCCGAACGAACGAATCCACTCCAGCGTGCCAGCATCTACCCGCGAAATATAAGGGATTTCGGCGTTTGGTGAATCCTCCATCGCGACTGTTTGGATACCGGCGAGCAAGGTACGTATAGCCTCGTTAAGTTCTTCCCAGCCAGCGTAGAGTGCGACCTGTCCTTGCACACGGGTGAAGTTCGATGTCTCAATCCGGTGGACCAACCATCGCGGCTCACCGTGTTTAGGAATCAGGCAGAACCATCGGCGCGTGATATGCGCGCCCGCCAAGCCTGCGACGTTCTGTGCGATCGGGTTGATCCCACGAAAATCGTATAGGAGCCATGCATCTAATTCTAACGCTGCCAACTCATTCTGAATTTCAGTTATTTTCATGTCAATTGTTTTTTCTAAGTTGATTTCCCTATTTAAAAGCTGGCACTTCAGACCTCATATCACCGTTTTCTGGTGTTTATGCGTTTTCTGGTGTCTATGATGGACCAAATGGACACACCGATGCCTGCTATAGCAAGGATTGAACCTATGGTAATAATTACTGCAGTCATTTGATTAATCCTCAATTAGAATTCTTCTCATAAATGTTTGTGTGTCACCAATTAACAGACAATAAAGCCAAAACCTAAATATTTATCGGTTTCAGTTAAATAATGATGCAGATATGTCCCGAAAATCTTCCAGATCTGCGTTCCCTCATAATTCATAAGTTAAAAATATAATACTATCATTGCAGAAAAAAATCAAACTTATCTGGATATTTATGGTTCCTGTTCTCGTTTCGAGATCCTATCATATACAATAAAACTCATGAGAAAAGATACAAAATTGAGGCCAATAGAAAAATAAGTTATACTCCGAACATTGATCAGCCCTGGATTTGATTGACCTAATAAAGAACAAGCAAATAAGACACTATAAAATGATATAAAGGCTATTGAAAACCCATTCTGAATTGTCTTCCATGACTTTTCGCTATCATTGAAATGCTCTATTTCGTTTATATTGGATATATGCAGAATCAATCCAAACGCCACAAAGTCTGAAGCATTGAAGAAATCCATAGTTCGATTTTGTGATATAAACCATATTAACGCTCGTGAGAGAACAGGTATGAGACCTACGAGAACTGTGTATATAAGCCATTTGATCTTTATATTTCTCATATTGATTCGTCAACCTCCTCAGGGCATTCATACACAGTCGTCCTCTACAGAAAACCCTTCCAATAACACCACCGTAATTAACTTTAACAAAATCATAGCATATTTGACGGTGAAGAATCAATGGAAAATCAAACTATAAACATGCCGCTCCTACGGGGCTAAGAAGACTCAACTACGCGCTTCTATAAACATTGTGAAGAAATCCGCAGAAACACCCTATCAAAGACCCCAAGCAAATAAACCCTACAGGACTAAAGGATGGAAAATAGATGGAGGCTCGGTTACGGCACACGGAGTGTGCTTACTACTTTAACGAATCTCCAACGCAGGCAAGTCCTTAACAATATCCACGGTCTCTAAACTCACCGTAATCACCTTGCCAATCAACTTGACGATGTACTGTGGGTCGTCTGCGCGGTTCGGGTCGTTGACGATGCCGCTGCGTTTGTCGGTTTTGACGCGATATTGATCTACTATCCATTCCAGCGCGGAACGGGTGCCGAGCCGATAATCAAAAACTTTTGATGGGATGCCCGATAGCGTCAGGAAATCGTTGTAGATGAGCGAGGTTTTGTCTTTCGAGAGTTTCATTTTTTCGACACGCCAATTGAGCGGCACATCTGGCGTTTGGACGAACTTTAGCTTATCGTATTCCCGTTGAGATTCGTAGGTGACGTGGAGATTTGCTAAGCGGGCACCTGCCTCTGCGAATCCTCGGAAATCCTTGGCGAAAGGGATATGTGGCAGATCGCGTCTGAGGTTCGCTTCGTATTTTTCGCGATATTCAGGATGATGCAGGAGTCCGTAGTTGTAGTGGAAGATGTCCCATTTGGTGAGGGTGTCGTCTTTGTAATGCGTGCGAAATTCTGTCAATGCCCAATCGGTGATGTTTTCGCGGCGATTTGTGCCGTCCTCGTCGTAGGTATAGAAGGGAAAGCACTGAAACCCATCGCTTGTTGAAAGCGTGTGAAAGTCTGGAATAAGATTTGTTACCAGTGTATTGAATCCTGAGCGGAAACCGTGATCACTGACAATTATGACTCGATTTTCTCCGCTTACCTCTGGTGTAGGAAAGATAGAAGGAAAATGGGAGACATCGTTATTCATAATCGGATCAAAAAAGAGATAAGATTTTGTGAAAGGACGATAAAGTGAATTTCTAACTTTATGTTCAGCATATTCAGCAATTTTGTTTCGCTTTAGGTCGCGTTTTAAATTACGACTCCACTTGATTTTTTCGTCATCAGATACCACAAAATCGTCAAGGTTAGCATTTCGATCTGTTCTTTGTCCCCATCGAGCAACTTCGGCGTTATAGGTTTGGATCATTTTACTTATGTTTTCAGTTAGGACGTTTCGATTGAAATTGTAAGTCCAAGCATCGCGACTCGTGTTGATACCGATACTATAGGTTTTGAAAATCACATTTGCTGGATCCACTTTTGATGTCCTTGCCTCTTTGGTACCTATCGGAATAAAGGTCTCAAATTCCGGATGGAGTCCTTCAGTGAGCCATGTCTGGCGTACGTCCGGTTGAATCGGTTGCCTCGGAATATTGCCTGTATGCTGACGTTCAGCCAGAAAGTCGAATTTCTGTTGTTTGTCCCACAAGTCATCGGTGCGATAGTAGAAGATACGCGGCGATTCCGACGAGTTTTCCTTTTTCTTGACAAATAGGTTGATGCTCACGCCGACGCGAATCCCGAACACATTGGCATCTGAGACCTTCAACCCTTTTCGCGCGTTTCCACCTAAATCGAGGATATAGATTGCGTTACAGTCTTCGGCGAGGTGTTTCCGCATCCCGTCAAACGCTAAGCCACTGAGGAAACTGTTGTTTGTTATGAAGGCAACAACGCCTTCGTCGTTGATTCTGTCCAATCCGAACCGAATTGCCTTTACGTATGGATCGTAGAGTTTATTTTTGTTCCGCGCTTTGGAGTCTTTTGCATAGGTCTCAGCGACTCGCTTATCTATCGTCTCATATTTCCGATTTTTGTTGTTGTCGTTCGCGTTGACCTGTCCCATATTGTACGGCGGGTTGCCAATGACGACGAACATATCGGTTTCTTTCTGCTTTTCGACGCGCGCTGTGTTCGCAGGCGTGAGGAGCTGCAGCTGTTGGTCCTCTATCATCTCAAACGTATCCACGAGACAAATACCTTCGTAAGGGAGATACCGATGTGTTGCGGTGTAGAACGCTTGCTCGATGTTCATACTGGCGATGTAGTAGGGTAGGAGCATCACTTCGTTGCCCTGGAGTTCCGGCGGATCGGCGGTATATTTCCGATCCAGTGAAATTGGGTCAAGTGCTTGCATGATACGGACGATGAAGTTACCCGTGCCGACGAATGGGTCGATGATATGTACACCACTATCCGAAAGACGGGACGGAACGTCAGATAGGAGACCAACTTGATGAGTAAGACTAAAACATG
>JAPPDN010000506.1 GCA_028824575.1 Candidatus Poribacteria bacterium
GCACCCGTGACGACTGACAGGTCTGAGTGGCAGACCCCACTCGCAGCAGTGCGGACGAGGACTTCGTTTGCCTTCGGTTCATCTAATTCAAGTTCCTCAACGACGACCGGTTCGTTATGTTCATACATAACAGCAGCACGCGTTTTCATGCGTTTCTTTCCTCTTTTTCTAACTCGGCTCGAATTTCCTGATATGGGCGAGACTCGGTTTCGGTTTTAACCGCGGCATCCATCTCTAAAATGTCCTCTAAATCCTCAAGGTGTTCTATGAGAAGGCGATACTCCTTCATTGACAAAACTACTGCGGTTTTCCGACCCTTATCATTGACAAGATATTTGGGTTTAATATTGAAGTATTCTCCAAACGAGCAGCATAGGTGTGAGTACGCCTACAGTAACGATTCCAGGTAGCTTCTCGCCTTTCGCATTGATTCAATCGGATCGGACTGACCTTCATACACAACTGAGAGGCAGCCGTTATAGCCGACACCCCGCAGAATGTCCAAGACGCGCGGGTAATCCAGCCATTCCTCAACACCGCTATCTATTTCATAAAACTTGGTTCGGACATAAACAGCATGCGGT
Source organism: Candidatus Poribacteria bacterium (assembly GCA_028824575.1). Lineage (GTDB taxonomy): Bacteria > Poribacteria > WGA-4E > WGA-4E > WGA-3G > WGA-3G. The sequence goes on from JAPPDN010000506.1 coordinate 585, forward strand.
GCTGTCTGTTCAATGCTGGCATAACAGTCGTAGCCCGGATGTGAAGACCCACGGTGTCCACTCGCGCCAGGAGACCCTGCATACTGACCCGTATCCAAAATGTGGGTGAAATAAGGATGATCCGTTCCGTTCAAAGCACGCAGGACGGCATCACCGTCGCGTGTAACATTGTTGTGGTTATGGTTCTGAAGTCCAACGAGAATCCCGGATTCATAACCGTACTCAGCGACCTCCTTGAAAGCTTCAATCATAGGTGGCCACAAAGTTTCCTCGTCTTCACAATCTTCCGGCACATAGGCGGCAAACACTCGGACGATCGGGCAGCTCATAAAAGCCGCAACGTCGATCCACTGCTTGATGAGCGCAATTTGTTCCGGATGTTCAGCAACAGGCTTACCGAAGTTATTGCTAACACCGATGTAACCTAACGGCAACCCTTTCCGCATGAGATTCATTTTTAGGTTTCGTAGGTAGTCAGCGTCGGTGGATTCAAACGCGCTTGAATGCAGTTCGATAACGTCAAAACCGAGATCGTAGACTATTTGTGCGAAAGCAGTCGCAGTCGTATTTCTCACATTCAGAGACATGGTTCCCAATTTCATCATGAAAATTTTCTCCTTTTCGCCGAGTGGCGCACGAAATCATCTACTGGCGTTTTTCAAGTCTGTTTATTTACTGAATTGGAGTCTGATCCTCATGTTCTTGAAGCAGTGTCTTGGTCTGTTGATTCAACGCTGCAAAGAATTTCCGTAAGAGTTGTTGTAGGTCTTGAAGTCGCTGTCGATCCGCCTCAAGATATTGAATTCGAGAATCCATCGTTTCTAAACGGGTCAACCGATCAAGGACCTCTTGAATCAGCTCTTGCATTTCACGAAAATTTTGCCACTCGTTCTCTAATTGTTCAACCTTATCTACCGTTGACTCGAGATCTCTTTTTGTCTGTTTCAATTCTTGTTGTAGGTTTTGCGTGAAGGCGATGAGTTTCTCTAAGGTGTTGGTCGTTTTATAAACCTGCTGCTCTGAATTATGAACCTGCTGCTCTGAATTATAAACCTGCTGCTCTGAACGGTTATCTGGACTTATTTCTTCTGGAGGCTGCGTATCTTCGTCTGGAGTATGTGACGCGCCAAGTTCAGTTCCCGCGAGATTAGACGACTCCGCATCTGAGGTCGCAAAGGTGCCTATTAATTTAATATGGTACGAAAACGACCTATACGGTTCTTTCCGCTCAGTGTATGTGACTTGCACTTGGAGTTCTTCATCAACCCGCAGGGCGCGTATACGGCTGTGTATGTTCCGAATCACGACCTCGTTGTAGCCGAAAGCATCACTTTTTTTCGGGTTTAACTGCCGAAGATATCGGTAGAGTTCCAATCCATCGGTACTCTCTCGTTCTAATCCGTCCGCTGTCAACACACCGACGATTTCGGGGTTATCGGGATCTGAAAGTGTCTGTTCGTCAGGGATCACTATGTCCAGTGGTACTTCTCCCTGAAGTGCCTTCATCCCGATGATCCAATGCGTCGGTGATGTTTTACTGCAGTATGCAATGAAGTCGTAGTTAATAGCCATAATTTTCTTTTCCCACGAATCCTTTTTTCCCTAAGAGCGATGCGCTCCGATTTTCACAAACTATATTTGTAGTCTTGACATAACTTCTACGAACTTTGGAATACAAGAGGTACCGGGACCTTCCACAGCGAAAGATGCGACACAGTGTGCGAAGTTAAGAGCTTCCGCTACTGAACGGTTTTGATAATAGTTGATTAAAAAAGCGGCGGCGAAAACATCACCTGCCCCCGTTGGGTCTACCTCCGTAACAGGATATGCCTCGGATTCAAACTGTGTGCCGTTTTGAAAAAGTGTTGCCCCTCGTGCGCCCTGCGTTAGCACAACAATAGGTGCTAATCCAATATATTTCTCTAATTCGTCCGGATAGCTCCGAAGGTCTTCATCGCTGAGGATTAGCACATCAATATAAGGTAAAATCTCTTTCGCTGTTTCCCACCGCTTTGCTGCGACTCTACCGTTGACATCCCATTGCCGAAGCCAACCTTGTGGTGTCGCACCTATTAATGTCTCCTCGCTAAAACAGTGAACGACTTCAGCAGAAACTTCATCTGCGATCGGACACAAGTACGCGATATTGCTTCTACGCCATTCAGTAGGGACATCGTTCCCTTTGAGTTGCTGCGCGATGCCTAAGATAAATTGTTGTCTATGTCCCTTTTCGTCGTATTGGTTGTCAAAAATCGTTGTGTCAGGGGATTCATGATAAACCGTTTCTATTCCGTCTAACAACGAATTCCGCCGGTCAAAGTTGGCACCGACAGCCGTAACCGCGCGGGCACGGTGACCAAGGTTCCGCGCAGTCAATGTTGAGTATGAGGCGGATCCACCAAGAATGTAACCATTTGGTGAGACATCGTAACAGAAGTGACCAATTGACAGAAAGGTTGTGGACTTTTGGGGGGATGTATTCATTTTATTATAATTCAAAAACGGGTTCCATGCGTGCCCACCATTCGTCTGGTTGTGCTTCTGCCACTGGTTCTTGGAAAGTGCGCATCAATTCATCCCAGGCTTTACACTTTGGGTTTTCTTCAAGATAACGTGGAAAGTCACGGTCTATATCAAATGTGTCAACAGTCTCCATCGCCATAAACAGACGGCACCCGATCAGATAAATATTCATCTTTGTGATACCGACGGATTTCAGGGCAGCGAGGACCTCAGGCCAGGCATCTCGGTGATACGCTTTGTATTTTTCTATAACCGATGGATCGTTTTTTAGGTTCAGTGTTAACCCGTAGTGTTTCATTTTATTGTTTCCAGTGCTTTTTGGATGATTTCACCGTGATCAAACGCGAGTTTCGGTAGGTCCGTATTTAAGAACCAAGCGGCTGCTGAGGCATCAGAACCGGCTTTAACGTTTACTGTGGATTTTTCAATGACCGTAGCGTAGGCGATAGTAATTACCCTTCCACGTGGATCGCGAGACGGTGCTCCGAAAGCTCCCACCTCAGTTAGTGCTACATCGGTAACCCCGGTTTCCTCTTCTAACTCGCGGCGTGCCGAGGTCTCAAGCGTTTCCTCCATCTCAATAAAACCGCCCGGTAGTGCCCAGTGCCCTTCAAAGGGTGGATGCTTACGTTGGATCAATAGCACAGCTAAGGCATCGCTACTGAAAACAACGATGTCAACAGTAACAGCAGGACGTGGGTAATCGTAACAAAACATTATAGTTTTTTGGATGGAGCGATTTTTTTTAGTGCGTTCCCATCCATGAACAAAAAGACACAGCCCTTGAATCGCTCTTACTCCAAGGGTTGAACGCCGTGCTCAACAAGCATAGCCTTGATGTTCATTGATTATTTCGAGCATTAAGGTGTGAGTTCAACGCCGTGCTCAATAAGCAGATCCCTTAAAAACGGGAATTTTTCAAAGAGTTCTTGCTGCGCTTCTAAGCGTTTTTGCGCCGCAACAGCATCTTCAGCCTTCAATGCAGCTATTGTCTCATCCGTCCGTCTTTCGGTTTCCCATACTTGTGCCAATATTTCCACAGCATCATTAGAGTAAACTGCGAGATTTTCCAGGGCTTCATTGCGCCGCAGCCGTGCTTCCCGAAGTGCGTTGGTTGCTGATTTTATCCGCTCACCGTTTTTGGAATCAAAAGCTTCTCCCATTCCTTCCTGTGCTGTTTGGTACTCTGATTCTGCTGTAAAATACTTTTCAAAGGCTTCGGCAGCAGCTGCATCTTCAGTTGAAGAAGTCTCTTGC
>JAPPDN010000015.1 GCA_028824575.1 Candidatus Poribacteria bacterium
CTCAGCGAGGTACTCGATCTCGCTTACAAGCGTATCCAATTCACACCGGACATGATGCCCTCGGACATCACAGGCACAACGCTTCTCGTAGAAGACGAACACGGCGGAAGGCAGCTTGAATTCCAACAGGGTCCCATCTTCGCACAACTGATCCTCGCAGATGAGATTAACCGCGCCACACCCCGCACGCAATCCGCGCTCCTTGAGGCGATGCAAGAGCGCACCGTCACCGTCGGACGTACCAGCCATAAGTTAGAAGAACCGTTCTGTGTTTTAGCAACACAAAATCCATTGGAGATGGAAGGCACCTATCCGCTCCCAGAGGCACAACTCGATCGATTCTTATTTAAACTCCTCATCGACTTCCCAAACGAAGACGAAATCGTCGAAATCTTGCGTCGTACCACATCCGGCACTGACATCACCATCGGCAAGGTTACAGATGCCGAAACACTCAACGCGATGCGCCGACTTGTCCCGCAAGTCCCCATCGCCGAGCATGTTGAACGCCACATCATCCGACTCGTCCGTGCGACACACCCAGATTCAGAGGACGCACCAGAAATTGTGAAACAGTATGTCCACCTCGGTGCCGGTATACGGAGCGTCCAAGCCATCGCACTCACCGCCAAAATCAACGCTCTCCTTGATGAACGTTACAACGTCGCCTTTTCGGATATCGATGCCGTGTTGCTCCCCGCACTCCGTCACCGTATCCTCCTCAACTTTGAAGGACAAGGTGAAGGCATTGAACCCGCTGCCGTTGTCACCGAAGTCCGCAACACTATAACCCCAACATCCTAATTTCCGTCCCTTCGTTATTATCAAAAACTCTAAAAAATGACAACCTACCCAGGGCCAGTAGGTTCGGTTTGCAACCGCACTGGGAAACCTGAAAAAGAAGATTCAAAAATTTAGAAAATCTGATAATTTACCTAAAACTAAATAGTCCTGTGCAGAATTGATTAATCTCTTGACATCCGTTTGAATCTACACTATAATATAGGATTATCAAAAATCAATAAAAATGACAATGCGAATTTGCTATTTTCAAAAAGAGGCGAAAACGGTAATATGCAAAACTTTATAGCGGGCGTGTACCGACAGCAGCGAGAATATAAGAGTTTTAGCCCATCTTTCATCAACTGTCCTTTTGTTTGGGAAAACCGCCAAATAAATCAGTTGGTCGAACAAGCTGCTAATCTTTTGGGAGAACTCAACGCTTATGCGGAAATCGTACCAGATGTCAATTTTTCGATTCCGATGAGCATTATAAAAGAAGCGATAGACTCCAATCTGATTGAAGGCACAAAAACTGAGATTGATGAGGTCGTTCTGCCACAAACAGAGATCCCGCCAATCAGACAGGATGATTGGCAGGAGGTCCAAAATTATATTGAAGCAATGAATTTCGCAATAGCCGAACTCCCAAGAATCCCAATTTCGGTGCGACTTCTTAAGGATGTCCATAAAATATTGATGTCCGGCGTTCGCGGAAAACATAAGGCACCCGGCGAAATCCGCAGAAGTCAAAACTGGATTGGCGGTTCGTCGCTTGCCGATGCGTTTTTCATCCCACCCTCACCGGAAGAACTGCCTGATCTGCTAAGTGACTTGGAAAAATTTTGGCACAACACATCGCTACAACTGCCATCCCTTATCAAAATCGCTATCACGCACTATCAGTTTGAAACCATCCACCCTTTCCTTGACGGAAACGGCAGGTGTGGAAGATTATTAATTGCCCTGCAACTCATTGACGCACAATTACTAAACAAGCCAGTACTTTACATCTCCACATTTTTTGAAAGACGCAGAAACGCATACTATAACGCATTCTCCACGGTTCGTAAATCAAATGGCTTGGAACAGTGGATTATATTTTTCTTAAACGGACTTGTTGAGACTGCCCAGCACGGACTCAAAACTTTTAAAGCAATCATTGCACTTCGTCAAGAATATGATGCCAAAATCCTATCACTCGGTTCCCGAGCGAAAAACGCCCGAAAGTTGCTGCAACACATGTATGCAACGCCCATTATTACCGTGAGATCGGTTGAAAAGGTGTTAGACACAAGTTTTTCAAGCGCGAACCGGCTCTTAAAATCCTTAACAGAACTCGGTGTACTAAAGGAGACCACAGGCCACTCCCGCAGCCGTCTCTTCGTATTGGAGAAATACCTAAATCTCTTTAGAAGTTAGCGAATCCCACATAAAAACCTTGACCTCTGCACGCTACTACGCTATAATAAAATTACCAGTAAATTTCGGGAGGGAATCATGGCAACAAGAGCAGCACAAACATACCTCACGCCCGAGGAATACATCACTTTAGAACGCAAGGCAACCCCCGACGCAGAAACAGTTAGAAGTGAATACATGAACGGTGAAATTATCGTAATGTCTGGAGCAAGTTTCGCGCATAATCTGATTACTCACAATATCTCTGGTGAACTCCGAAACCGCTTGAAAGGTACTGAATGTGTCGCATTCGCTAATGAGATGCGTGTCAGTATTCCGACAGCAAATTCTTATTTTTATCCGGATGTTGGCGTTGTTTGCGGAGAACCCCGCTTTGAAGACGATGTTTTTGACACACTCCGGAACCCCATTGTCATCGTAGAAGTGCTCTCTCCATCAACGGAGGCTTACGACAGAGGCGACAAATTCGCGCACTATCGACAACTCGAATCCTTGCAAGAATACATCCTCGTCTCCCAAGACAAGGTACACGTGGATCACTACGTCCGACACGCAACACAGTGGATTCTCACCGACATCCAAGCACTTGATCAGCATCTCCCTCTCACCTCAATCCAATGCAAACTCCCCCTACAAGAGATATACGAAAGCGTTCCATTCCATGAGTAGACCAATATCCACAAACCATATTTCTCTTTCCTGATGATGTTTCCTAACCTCACCCATCTATAAAGCGTTGTTAGCAGCTATTTTCCCTTGCTACCACCCATAAATTATGCTAAAATACGGATAGTATGAACCACCACGATTTAAAACACCCACATAAAGAACTCCGCGCCCTTCTCGGAACACGCTTCAGCATAGACAGTGCTGTCCGAGATGCACACGCACGCGATGCCTCATATCATCAAGGCGGGCTCCCTGATGCCGTTGCCTTCCCGAAAACTAACGCCGAAGTCGCAGAAATCGTCAAAATCTGTGCGAAATATAAGATGCCGATAATCCCTTACGGCACCGGCACAGGCGTTGAAGGTGCTGTCGTTGCGTCCGAAGGCGCGCTCTGTATCGCACTCAACGAAATGAACCGTATCCTCCGTGTCAGTCAAGACGATAGAGATGCCACCGTCGAAGCAGGCGTAACGCGTCTCCAACTGAACACACATCTCACAGACATCGGCACACAACTCCACTTCTCTGTGGATCCAGGGGCAGATGCCTCACTGGGTGGAATGGTCGCGACACGCGCATCCGGCACGAGTGCCGTCCGATACGGCACGATGCTCGATAACGTCCTCGGCTTGACTGTCGTCACTGCGGATGGCACGATTATTCATACCGGAAGCAGAGCGCGGAAATCCGCCGCAGGCTACGATCTCACCCGTCTCTTTATCGGTTCAGAAGGCACACTGGGGATTATCACCGAAATCACGCTGAAATTAACACGGTTGCCGGAAGCGGTCGCCGCAGCGGTCTGTGCCTTTCCGACCGTCGCCGCAGCGGTAGATACTGTTATCAAAATGATGGATACAAGTATCAATATCGCTCGTATTGAACTGTTAGACGAACTGCAGATGGATGCCGTTAACAAGTATGCAGGATTAGATTACGAAGTCGCACCGACGCTCTTCTTTGAATTCCACGGTTCCGAACACACCGTCGCTGAGAGCTCCGAGATTGCCGGTAAGATCGCAGCAACACACGGCAGTGGCGATTTTCGATGGGCAATAGACGAAAACGAACGTAAACGGCTCTGGCAAGCTCGATACGATAGTTATTACGCCGCACTCAACCGCCGTCCGGGTTCTGTAGGTTATGTCACTGATGTGTGTGTTCCCATTTCTCGGCTCGCTGAATGTATCGCGACGACAAAAGGACTTCTTGCTACATCGGATCTTGTCCCGTCAATCCTTGGGCATGTTGGGGATGGCAATTTTCATGTCGTCTTCCCACTTGAACCCAACAACAGGGACGAATTAGCAGAAGCGCAGCGACTCAGCCATCAGATTGTAGACATCGCCTTAGAGATGGATGGGACCTGCACGGGTGAACACGGTGTTGGCGTTGGTAAACGGAACGCGTTAGCGAAGGAACACGGAGAGGCAGTAGACCTGATGCGTGCTATCAAACACGCCTTGGATCCACAAAATCTAATGAATCCCGGC
>JAPPDN010000830.1 GCA_028824575.1 Candidatus Poribacteria bacterium
TTCTCACTGAGGAACTGGCTGGCTAATGCTTCGATTGAGACATCCCCGTTGTTTATTTTAGGTTTCGGAGTGCGAGCATCGCTATTTTCAAGAGTAGGTTCCGTGCTGCCAACTACACCCAAAAACGCATCGGTTAGATTTACCAATAATTCTCGCCTTGATAAGGCATAGAGCTTGTCCACATCAGGAACGATGCCAGTAGAGGCACTCAGCTGGAAAATTTCCCTTTCGTCTAAAAGCAAGTCCAGAAACCAAGTGAGCTGGTCCCGATGTATCTGCAATTTTAAATTTGGGTATGACATTATTACGCTCCGAAGAATATGATAAGAATTAAATTTTAATAATTTTCTCCTGTCCCTTCTGCACGCCGTGTGTTGCGTTGCGCGTATCAACAATTAATTGGGCATGTTCGACGAGCCAATTGTAGTCTATAGCACCGTGATCGGTCAGAATTACAACGCAATCGGCACTTTGAACCAAATTGGCTGTCAGTGTTTCTGAATGATAGGTTTCTCTGCTATTGAGAGACAGATTTTCTACATACGGGTCATGATATACAAATTCTGCTTTTTTGTCAAGAATTAAACGAATTACCTCAAGCGCAGGCGATTCGCGTGTATCGCCGATGTCTTTTTTATATGCAACCCCTAAAATTAATAGTTTTGATCCGTTAAGGGGTTTACGCTGGAGATTCAAGGCGTGGCTTATTTTCTCTACCACGTATTTCGGCATTTCACTGTTAATTTCGCTGGCAAGTTCAATGAACCGAGCATGATATTGATACTTCTGTGCCTTCCAAGAAAGGTAATGCGGATCAACGGGGATACAGTGCCCTCCGAGTCCGGGACCTGGATAGAAAGGCATAAATCCGAACGGTTTCGTAGCAGCGGCATCAACGATTTCCCATACATCCAAATCCATCCGGTCGCAAATCAGGGCGACCTCGTTGATTAACCCGATATTGACGCTCCGAAACGTGTTTTCCAGCAACTTCACCATCTCAGCTGTCCGAGATGAAGATACCGTATGTGTTTTATTGATAAATTGGGAATAAAAAGTTTGGGCAACTTGCGTACAGCACTGTGTAATCCCTCCGATAATCTTAGGAGTATTTGTCATGTAGTAGGTACTGTTTCCAGGCTCAATGCGTTCCGGGGAGAAAGCGAGATAGAAATCGCGCCCTACTTCTGGGGTTTGAGGGGATGCGTTTTTGCTGAAATGGGTGGTGAGCATTGGTAGCACAAACTCTTCAGTTGTGCCGGGGTAGGTGGTACTCTCAAGGACAATCAACTGTTCAGAATGGAGATACTGAGCAACCTGTTCCACTGCAGCAAGGATAAACTGCATATCGGGTGTACGGTTTTCACGTAGAGGCGTCGGTACGCAGATGTTGACTGTATCCAATTCTTGAAGCACGCTGAAGTCTGTCGTTACCTGAATCTGTCGAGACGTAATCAAGGGCGCGAGGGCTGTATTGGCGACATCGGGTACATCTGATATACCCTGCTTCAACCGTTCAATTTTTTGCGTACAAATATCAATACCTGTAACTCGGAAGCCCGCACTCGCAATCGCAACCATAAGGGGTAGCCCAACATAGCCAAGCCCGATGACACCCGCGTGAGCAGTCCGGGTTTCTATTTTTTCAAGTATCATTTTTTAGTAGCCAGCGCGTCGCTGTATAGAGGTCAGTGAAAATTTTTCCGGGGCGGTGTCGGTTTTTATCAGCCCGCCCACAAGGTTTGGTATTAATGTAGTGGTAATAACTCTCCTGTCCAAGTCCCGTCAAAACGAGCAATGCTTTGGTTCCAACGCACCGTCCCGCCTGAATATCTGTTGTTGAATCGCCAATCAGATATGCACTTGATAGTTCAATATTATGCTCACGTACAGCACGTATTAACATACCGGGTTTCGGCTTTCGACACTCGCATCCTGCCTTAGGATGGTGTGGGCAGTAATAAACCGCATCAATTCTACCACCTGTTTCCGTAATTTTGGAAACCATTCGGGAGTGGATATCCTTCAAATCCTCTTCCGAGAACAGTCCTCTCCCAATCCCTGCCTGATTGGTCACGACAACGATACGATAACCATTTTGCGTCAGTTCTCGAATCGCTTTCCGTGAGTTTGGAATGAAAGAGAATTCTGACCATCTTCGGACATAGCCCATGTTCGGTGGATTTCGGTTGATAACGCCATCTCGATCCAGGAAGACTGTTTTCATTGGGAAGTCTCCGTGTATTCCTGAGATAGACGTTCCGTTCCTATAGCGTTCAGCAGCTCCTTTGGTGTAACGGTCGCACACCCCATTTTTTCAACGGCAATCCCGCCAGCGAGACTCGATAATGCCGCAGCACTGTAAAAATCGGCGTTTGCAGCGAGGGCAAGTGTGAAAACTGCAACGGCAGTGTCCCCTGCACCTGTCACATCTGTTACAATGCTTGAGTGCGGTGGTAGGTGTTCTACTCGCAGGCTACCATCAGGCTTGCGTTCAAACAGCGACATGCCTTTCGCCTCGCGTGTGATTAACAAGGCTTTGAGTGATAACTGGTTTATAATTTTTTCACCGACACTGAGAAGCTGCTCGACATCCGTGACCTCAGCGTTCACTGCGGATCCAGCCTCCTTGTGATTTGGCGTAACAGCGGTTACGCCTTTATAATGCCAGAAGTTATCTCGTTTCGGATCGACAATAATCGGTATATCGTAAGGCTGGGCATGTTTCATGACATCCCTGATGAGTTGCGCGTTGATCACGCCTTTATCATAATCAGCAAAGATAATCGCATCACTCGCTGGCAGCTGAGAGACCACACTGTTCAATAGATGCTCCTGTATACCTATAGAGACTTCCTGTTTGGATTCTCTATCAATGCGGAGTAGATGATGTCCTGAATCACGCTCGTGTCCGGCAAAAGTCGTGGTATCAGCACGTGCAATCACACGTGTTTTGGTGCTTGTGGGTCGCCCGGAATCTATACTGATCCCAGTAGTGGCAAGATTCATTTCGGTTAGCATCTGGACTAACTTTTCGCCTTCGCTGTCCTTCCCGACGACACCGACCAGGATCGCGTCGCCACCCAAACTGGCGACATTCTGTGCGACATTTGCCGCGCCTCCGCATCCGGTCTTTTCTGCCTCGATTTCAAATACGGGTACAGGGGCTTCAGGCGAAATTCGGTTTACATCCCCCCAGATATACGCGTCCACGATGATATCACCGATAATCATTACCCGTCTGCCTTGGAGTTGTGCAAAAATAGTTTTTAAGTTCACAACACTATATTAACATAAATCCATAGGTTAAAGCAACAACCATTATTTTTTGAAGGGAAACAAAACGATTTACAACGAACCTAATATAACGTCGGGCCGGCTTAAGCATGTAGATTCGGTTGAACCGGAATTTACTGAGAACTGCACAAAGCAGACGACTTTCAAACCTCCAGAAACCTGAAATCGTCAAAACACGAGTGAAGTCCAACGTGTCCTCTAAGGAGGTGTTATGGCAGTGAAAACGAACCTTAAAATAATCATCGGTATCGTTGGTGTCCTTGCGGTTGGATTCATTGGATTTAAAGTGCTGAAGACCCAATCGCCTGATATAGAAGAGGCGCGACTCGTAATCAAAGTAGTTAAACCAGAGGACAGACAAATTACTATGCCTCCGTTTGTTGCACACACTTCTGAAACAGGAACGAAAACACAACAAGACGATGCAAACATCGGACCTCCTGAGATAGGAACGCTACCTGTACCAGAAAAAGTGCCTACGGCTCAGAGCGGCGATGCTGAAATTAGGGAATTTCAAGCATGGCTCTCTTCAGTCCTTGAGCAGGAAGCTGAGGATCCTGTTAAGGAAACAGAACAACTGGATCTCAATGCTGAAGATGATGAAATTGATTACGATTTAGAGAGATCTGCAATCAAATCCGTTATCCATGATCAGTGGTGGAATAGTCTCGAAGCTTACGATATTCAAGGATATATGTCCGCGATATGGGAAGACAACTTCTTTTATGCCAGTGACATGGGTACCCCCGATAATCCAGATGATGATATGATATTTCGCGGTGGGCAACAGGAGCGCGAAGGAACGTTGAAAATGTTCGATGTAACTCAGAATATCGAACTGAACCTCTATAAGAATGGAGATATCGAATTCTTGAGCGACACCCTTGCTATGGCTGACTATGATTACGATCTCAGACTTGGCTTAGCACATGAGGGGCAATCCAATCCTTCAGGACGCATGGTTTTTATTTTGGAACTTCGTGAAATTGGGGAATGGCGCATTCTTGAATGGTATGACTATGCAACGCCGGATCCGTAAAATCCGCTACGGCTGCAATCGGTTT
>JAPPDN010000334.1 GCA_028824575.1 Candidatus Poribacteria bacterium
TTTTGTCAAGCATCGTTTGGCACTTCCTGTTCCCAAAGGATTTTCCAAGTGCCTTGTCGTATTTTCAACGCCGATCCTTTTTTTACTTCAGCGGAACGTTTCGCTTTCCGAACTATAATCGTTTCAATGTCCAAGCGTCCTCGAAAATATGGATCCGCGGATATATAAAACGTCGGCTGCCTCACTTCTGACCCCGAATCGATGTTGATATGCCCAAAGCCAGGGTGACAGCCGGTGAAAACCGAAAAGCAGCTGATGAGAATACTAACGAGTGCAATAGGGATACAGATTTTATCTTTCATCTTTCTCGCTATGGATATCAGGTTTTTCATTTGAAAAGACTCCAAAATTTATGTTGCCATTGGGGTAAGTAAATCCGATCTATTTTCTATCGCCAAGCACACCACAAGCGATTAAAATAACCCATATCTGGGAACGAAGGCGGAGATGTTTCCTGCTTGCTCTCGTCTGGGTCCCGAAATCGAATTCTATGTGCACCGTCAAGTTGTTTCCAGTACGTCGCCTGCCAAGGCGCGATATAATCCCGCGCAACGGACTCTAAAACTATCGTCTCTGGTTCGTAATAACGCTGGGATTCAAAGTACTTTTCGAGCCAATCTTTATCTGCACAAATCATTTCCCATATTATATCTTCAGTGTCGTCTAAAAATCCAAACCCCGCGATTATGTATCTTTGCCAGTCCGGGGCAGCGAAGGCTTCCCATTGCGCACCGCCTTCCTGTGTCAGTCCATAATATGTAATTTTTCGCTCATTTTCAGGGACACCGTTCCAGGCTTTGGATTCATCCAATGCCAGTTCAATTTGTTCGGCAGTTGAAATAAAATCCAGCACCTCCTCTGAAAACATGAAGCGAGTTTCCGCATAAATCAGTCCCGAAGAGAGTAAACGGTGAAGGGTTTCAACGAGTGCCTCTCGCGTTAACCCGTGTCCTTTTTTATTCAGATGTAACTCAAGATCGCTGTCAATAAGGACAGGAATATCCCATTCGTTCTCGACGACAGTCTCAAGTAGCCAGTACTCACCGCGCGTAAATCGTGGTTCCATGCTGTCCTTCCTTGTAAAATTAAGTTCGCTTTTCAATCCATTTTTGCTTATTTTTGACATGGGTGGCAAGTAAATCCAACCCATTTTTCTATTGCCAAACATACCAGGTCTGATAAAAGTATCTTCCCCACGGCGGGTAAGGCGGTTTAGAATTTCCCTCCCCGCTCTTATCTCGACACCGAAAACGGACGCTATGTCCGCCATCGAGTTGTTTCCAGTACGTTGCCTGCCACGGTGTAACAGAATCCCACGCAATAGACTTTAAAAATAGTTCCTTTTGATTGTAGAAACACATAGCGTCGATGTACTCTTCAAGCCAATTTTGAATAGGATGGTGCCAGTCTTTATCAGCCTTGCGCCAATCTTTATCTCCACAAACCAGTTCCCACATTTCGTATTCACCGTCGTCTGCCAATTGGAAACTCGCGGTTATGTATTTTTCCCAGTCCGGGGCAGCGAAAGCTTCCCATTGCGCACCGCCTTCCTGCGTCAACCCATAATACGTGCCTTTTCGCTCATCTACGGGGACACCGACCCAACGTTTCGGTTCATCGAGTGCCAGTTCGATTTGTTCAGCGGTTGAAATAAAACCTGTCGCCTCATTTTTGGCATAAATTAGCCCCGAGGAGAGAAGTCGATAGAGGGTTTCAATGAGTGAGGTGCGTGTTAACCCGTGCCCTTTCTTATTCAGGCATAACTCAAGGTCGTCATCAACGAGAGCACAGATTTCTAATTCGTGCTCAACGACAGTCTCAAGTAGCCAATACTCGCTTCTTGTAAATCGTGGTTCCATGTTGTTCTTCCTTATAAGTTGTTTCTTGTCATCTGTCCAAATACCGAAGTCAGCCAACTGCAGACCGCTGACAACTGATAGCCAAAAGCGGTGCAATAATGTACGTCGCAACCCCCTTTATTCCCCCTTATCAAGGGGTAGACGAGTACGCCGCAGAATTGCGCGACTACAAACGCTGATAGCCTATTCTGTTGCAGCAACATCCCACAAGAAGATAACACCATCATCACTCAGACTTGCAAGCACTTTCCCGTCCGCGGCGAACGCAACAATCTTCACCTGCGCTTGATGTCCTGTGAACCGCTGCTGAGATACGCCTGACTCTGCATCTAAAATATGAACAGCACCATCTGTTCCACCAACCGCAAGCCGCTTCCCATCCGAACTAAACGCCACACTTATAATACCCGCACCCTGCGCTATGCGAAACTTCTTTTGCGTGCTTGTCTCCATATCCCACAGATGGATCGTTTCTGTGTTATCGACAGCCGCAATAGTTTTCCAGTCCGCACGCAACGCCACATCTGTGAGGGCACCCATATCTCCTGAAAAGACTCTCTTTTCTGTCATCGTGTTCGCATCCCACAATTTGATAGTCTTATCCGCACTTCCACTGACGATTGTTTTGCCATCCGGACTATATGCCACCCCTACGACACCGCCCTTGTGTGCCTCGATGAATTGCTTTTGATAGTCTCGTCTATTCATATCAAACATTCGGAAGGTCCCATCTACATTCCCAATGGCGATTGTATTTCTATCCGGACGAAAGGCGTAACTCAAAATACCTGACGGAGATTGTAACGTGAAAACCGTCGGTTCCACTTCGCCTCGATCCCACACGAACCACCAAGTTTTCTTAGCCGCAATGACATTTCCGTCCTTATTGTACGGGGAACCGCTGAGGCTATAGTGCCCGCCAAACGAACTATTGATGGGCGTTTTTCTACGTTCACCCGCTGTGGCATTCCATAAACATACCCCTTGACCGCTGCCCCATAAAGCGATTGTTTTGCCATCCGGACTCACGCCAAAACTGCCATCACTTGTGAGCGGATTGAAAAATCCATCGAATGTGTGCTTTTTTTCGCCGGAAGCGATGTCCCAAATATAGAGCGTGCCGTCTATACTGCCACTCACAAACGTCCGCATATCCGCACTAAAGGAGATGGCAACAACCTCTTTACTATGCCCTTCAAGTCTTTTCATGTATTTGCCTGTGTTTGGATCCACCAAGTGGATACCTCCAAATTCACCACCACTGGCCAATAGATTTCCATCTGGACTAAAGGCGACGCTACGAATACTAAATATATCGTCATCGGAAAAGCTATGTTTCCGTTTTCCTTTCACCGCGTCCCACACATAGAGAGTCCCGTTACCCCGACGGACAGCCTCTTCATCGTGAAGACGATTCCAGTCTATACCTCCGCTTGCCAACACTTTTCCATCCGGACTGAACGCGAGACAACCGAGACCATTTCCAGGGCCTCTAAATGTTTTCTTGTGTACACCCTTAGCGAGATCCCACAAATTGATGGCGTGGTCCAACCTCCCAGTTGCCAGTATACTATTATTCCGATCAAAGGTCGTATGGTAAGATTCAATAAAGTCTACGTGGTTCATATCCATACTTTTGACCTGCTTTTCAGTGCCTGTGTCTGCGTGATAAAGAATGGTATTTATGGAGGGACCCGCTATACTTAATGTCACGAGTGTTTGCCCATCCGCACTGAAATCGAAATGTTTGATACCGCCTTGGTGCTGAAGTTTATACTTATGTTTTCCTGTGTTGACATCCCAGAGATGGATTTTGTCGAATCGTTCCTCGCTTGCGAGGATACTCCCGTCCGGGCTGAAAACGATACGTTCAACAAGGTTTTCGTGTTTCTTGAAAAAATGAAGCGGTTGATAGGTGGTAGCATCGTATATCCAAATCCCGAGCGTCGTAGCGACAGCGAGCCGCGTGCCGTCTGGTGTGTATTTCACATCATAGATGCGCCCCTTTCCGAACCATTCTATTGTGCCTTCGGGTAAACGCCATTGATGTGAGTCTTGAGCAAAAACGACAGGAAGAAAGAACGTTGAAATAAAAATAAGTATTAAAACGGTTAGAATGTCCCTGTTTTTTAGCGTCGGGCATCTTTTCATTAGGTGCCTCCTAAATGTAATGAGAAATTAAAATAGTGTATCTGAAATGTTTTGGGACTTAATTATACCGAACGCGCAACTATAACACGCATAACTGATAATACCATTTCTAAAAGTTTATATTGCCTTAACTCTACACCTTCCACCCAGACCCGGTAGGTTCGGTTTCCTAACCGAACCGGACATAACACGAATCATCGATGCAGAGAAAAACACTTACAAAGCTGTGCCTCTACAATGTGAGGTGCACAGTTTTATATTACTCACCAAAGGCATTCGCAACAATTACCAAGTCCTGAATATTGACAACCCCATCATTATTG
>JAPPDN010000457.1 GCA_028824575.1 Candidatus Poribacteria bacterium
GCCAAGTACTTTGCTGGAGAATATGACCACGCCGAGGTCGCGGATACACGGCTCCTCGCTAAAAATGTGATGGTGATGCATTCACCGGAAGTCATGCAACGGATTTATAAACACAACCCTGAGATACATCTCGCCGTTCTGCTGCGGGAACCTGTCGCACGTGCCTATTCCGCCTATTGGTGGGCTCGGCGAAGAGGTTGGGAGAATATCAAAACCTATGAAGAGGCACTGGCTGCTGAGGAAGATCGCCTGAACGAAGACTGGTTTAAATGGCGACAGTGTGCCTACCAGTACAACGGTATCTATTATCCGCATGTCAAAAATTTGATAACGCAATTCGGTTTGAATAATGTGCACTGCATATTAACTGACGATTTGAAGGAAAATGCGCAGGCTGTTTGTCAACAACTTTTTACATGTATCGGTGTCCGCGCCGATTTTAAACCCGTCATCGGTGAAAGGCATAACCAAGCCGCTATGCCGCGTTCCGAGCGATTTAATTATCTATTTACGCAATTTCTTGCGTCCCACAATCCGCTGAGAAGAGCGATTCGGAAACTCCTGCCAGATGCTACTGCCTACAAGTTAAGAAAAACGATTCTGGATTGGAACGACAAATTCCAGAAGGACGTGAATTCGATTCCGCCGCTCAACCCAGAAACACGAGAACGCCAGATGGCGTATTTTCAACCCTTTAACGAGCAATTAGCCGAGTTATTAAACAGAGATCTCTCCTCTTGGAATAGAATTTAGCAATCAGGGACCGCTGTCGTCTAAACAACCTAACATATAGTGTGAAACGAGACGATTTTTGATTGCTAATTGCTGACTGCTGATAGCCATATAATATGATTTACTTTTTGACAGGGTACGTTGCTTTTGAAGAGTTTGTCCTGAAGTTTCTACCGGTGAGCGATATTGTCTACTCCTATTTACGGTTCTTCGGAGAATTACTCATCTATATCGCTTTTGGAAAACTTGTCATTCATAAGCTCCATAAAGGTATCCCTTTTGTCAAAACAGCGATTGATTTGCCAATTATCGGGTTTTATACCGTTGTTCTGCTCTCGATATTGGTAAACAGGTCTCCCTTGATGGGCAGTATTTATAATATCCGACCCTTTGCACGATATATTGTGCTCTTCTATCTCGTCGCAAACTCTGCCCTGTCAGAAAGAAAGATTACAACGTTTTTACGCATAATCCTCGGTGTCGGCATCTTCCAACTCGTGACGGGTCTCATTCAGTGGGTAGGGGGTCCTACTGCATTTGATTTCTTCCTGCCGCGTGAGTCAACGCTCGGCATCGCTGGGTTTACGAAAGAATACAGATTGCTTGAGATCGGCAGAGAGATTGGGAGTATCTACGGGACTTTAGGCGACACCGTGATTTACGGTATCTTCATGATTCTCGTTCTCATTGTCTATCTATCTCGTGTCCGACAATTGGAGTATCTAAATCTACTCGGCGCAGTGCTGCTGTTTTTCTTTATCGCGCGTTCGTATTCGCGCGCTGCTACCTTCTCCGCGCTACTTGCTGGTGGCGCGTGGTATTATTTCCATTACGGATGGAAAAAGACGCTCCAATTAGCATGCGTGACCGTGTTAGTCTTCGGTCTTTTGTTGGCAGTCGTAAACCCGTTTGGCCTTGAATACATAAACCCGCGCAAAGCAAGGGTCGGACTCGTTGGTAACGTAACAGGCGTATTTTCCGGTTCCTATGTCCGTATCGCGCAAAAACAGCGACTTGGGTCGTTAATTGGGAATGTCCCAACAGTCCTCGTAAACAAACCTATCTTGGGCTATGGTGCAGACCAGAATTCTACGATTGAGGGACTCAATATGAGCAAACGATCGTTCCTTCTGAAAATACTCAGTAAAAGCGGCTTCAAGGATGTATATTGGGTTGCGATCCTCTGTTTCTATGGGCTATTGGGTCTCGGTTTCTTCGCCTTAATATTTTACCAACTCTTTCGTGCCGCGCTCAACCTTTACAAGAGATCTATCAGGACATCATCTGTTATAGAGCGGGGACCGCCTGCTTCGCGCGTAACACAGCGGATCGCAATCATCATGCTCTGCCTCGTTGCTGTTACCGTATTCCTGCTTTTTTTTAATCGAACCCTCGAATATCGGGGCTACGGTTTTTATTTTTGGCTCTGCGCAGGTCTGATGTTCGCCAGTGATAGGGCACTGCCAACCTATAGACCCTTGAAGATAACACTATGAAGTTTTTTACCTCTATGCTAATTGTAAATACACATTCCCATTTTACAAATGCTTATCGGACTTTTAACATGTTCCGTCGAAAGTTTTCTATAATTTTATCGATCTTAATAATGCTGTTGTTGAGTATCGGATGTGAAAAGGAAAAGCCGTTGCCTGATATGCTACGTTTAGAAATGGATACACGCAACGCACGGCCGCTTCGCCACGCGCTTTACGGCTTCAACTCAAACATGATCAGTGGTGATTACGGCTATCTTGATCCCGATTTCGTTGAGTTAACCAAAGTGCTTGCCCCAAAGACCTTGCGGTTTCCCGGCGGTACAGTCGGAAATTTCTATCACTGGGAATCTGGCGGCTTTTTTGAGAATGAAATGGCATCAACTCTGAATCCGAGACTGAATCAACGCAATAAAGGAAATTACGTCAAACTCCAAAAGCGGCGGAACGGTAAAATTCTTTTCGACGATTTCATGCAATTGTGTAACACACTAAATATAACGCCTGTCGTCGTTGTAAATTTATGGACAGGTAGTCCAGAAGAGAGTGCTGCGTGGGTCAATTATGCCAGAGACAAGGGATACGAAGTTAAACACTGGGAACTCGGCAACGAGTACTATCTATCGCACTATCTTAACAAATACCCTACCGTCGAAGCCTACATAGCGGAAGCCAAGAAACATACCGCAGCGATGAAAGCCGTTAACCCGAATATAAAAATATCTGTTTGTGCTACGCCGATCGGATTCCACAAAGAGGGCTGGTTGGTAAAAACACAGCAACGGGAATGGGATAGGGGACTCGCAGCGGATACCAGTTTTTATGATGCTTACACTGTTCATGTCTACGCGTACAAGGCTGTCCGAAAAAAAGCAATCGAGGAGATGCGAGGTTACCTGATGGGGTGGATTCACTTTGCTGTCCCCGATGCACTTGCGTACTATGAAAAATTGTTTCCAGATAAAGAGATGTGGATAACTGAGTGGAACATCGCTAATCCTGCCAACCGTGTTGCGAATACCCAACTCCATGCAATGTACGTCGGCGACTTTTTTCTAAAAATGTTAACGATGCCTAATGTTACACAAGCGAACTTTCATGTTATTGCTGGTCCCGGCAAAGGATTCCCCGTGTTTTCGCCGATAACACCTCCGAAATCCGGCACCTTTTGGAAATATGGTGGTGAACCAGAATCGGATTTCGGAGACACAATCCGCCGTGCTGTCTATCCGGCTTTTCAACTTATTGGTGAAGCATTCGCGCATGCGGACACACAATTCACGCTATCAGTCAAAAGCCTGTCTCTGCTGACGGGAGCTATGGAATATCAGGGGAAACAGATGCTCGGTATTCAGGCACAAGTGATCGGCGGAAAAGCGGCAGAGCACCTTATTATCCTCATCAGTAATCGCACAAGCGAACAGCACACACCACAACTTTTTATTGATGGCAAACACTATAAAGGCAGCGTTACCTATCGTTATGTTGCCAATGAGAGGCTTAGTGCAACGAATGGGGGCAATGCCGAGATGGAGGGATCCGGTGAAATCGAAGTCCGTATCCAAGAATGGGCTGGAAAGGCAACAGAATTTACTGTACCTAAAAACAGTTTCGGGCTCGTTAAAGTAAAGAGATGACTTAAATCGCTGGCTGATTGTCATCTTTCTGACAACTGATAACTGATAACTACTAATGATATTTGTTGTAGGGAATAGCCGCAGTGGCACAACCATGATGGGACGTATATTGGAGAAACATCCAACTGTTTACACCTTCGGTGAACTCCACTTTTTTGGTCAATTATGCGCGCCACCATTTTCATCGGAATTGGAAGAAAAAAACGCAGAGGAACTTGCTTCCGAGTTGCACTGTATTCAACGCGAGGGGTATCGTACACATGGAAACTCGCGTCGATTCTTGGGCGAGGCACAAGCGTTTCTTGAGCGTTTAACTACATATCCAGATACATCGGCATCTCTCTTTGAAGCCTTTCTCTACCATGAAGCAGCTGAAAACAATAAAACTATACCTTGTGACCAAACGCCGCGTAATGTCTTTTATATTGCGGATATCCTTGAGCTTTACCCAAACGCACGGATTATTAAC
>JAPPDN010000979.1:0-268 GCA_028824575.1 Candidatus Poribacteria bacterium
ATTGGGTAAAGTTGTCCCTGCGAAAAATCCGCGTAAAGCCTTGGAGGGGACACATCCCCGTCGTTGGAAAACGGCTTCTATCTCTTCATGCATCTGTTCATAGAGATATTCATAGAAAGTAGACAAGGTAAGGTTTTTACAGACATCAAAGTTCAGTTGAATTGGAAAATAGTCTATAGTCTGCTCAACTGACCCTGAACCAGCTATAAGTGCTGCTAAGGCATCTTGAAAGAAGGTAGTTTTCCCTGTTTGACGTGGTGCGAACAAG
>JAPPDN010000979.1:278-4326 GCA_028824575.1 Candidatus Poribacteria bacterium
GATGTAATCGGCAATTTCTTCGGGACGTGAAACAACGTAGTGTTCCTGGGCGTTGACGGGGCCTTGCGTCCAAAAACGTCTCATTTTCCCCTCCTGTCCGTGAAGTGTATCAACGAAATATTGTATTATATCTGGTCGAAGAAATCAACAGGGAATTCAGTTTTCAGGACCCAATAACCGAGACCTACTATATCCCCCAATTTTCTCCAACAGGTGCGCGACAATATCCGGTGTCGAGTTTCGATCCACCCACTCAAGACGGGTATCCTTACGGAACCACGTTAACTGCCGTTTGGCGAAGCGACGGGTGTTCCGCTTCAACTGCTCAACCGCTTCCAGATATGTACACTTCCCATCAAGATAGGCGATCAATTCCTTGTAACCGAAACTTCGGAGTGCGGCAGTATCACGCGCATAACCCGCTGCTAACAGAGATTCCACTTCGGCAATCAATCCATTCGCAAGCATCATGTCCACGCGTTGTCCGATACGCTGATAGAGCAGCGCGCGCGGCATCGTCAGGCAGAAGGCGATAAACGGATACCGCTGGCTCCCTTGATGCCACTGTTGCTGGTGTTCAGACATAGGCGTGCCTGTCAATTCATAGACTTCCAAGGCACGGATA
Source organism: Candidatus Poribacteria bacterium (assembly GCA_028824575.1). Classification (GTDB taxonomy): domain Bacteria; phylum Poribacteria; class WGA-4E; order WGA-4E; family WGA-3G; genus WGA-3G. Next base: position 904 of record JAPPDN010000979.1, read on the forward strand.
ACACGGACGACGTTGTTGGGATGAATCCGTTCCGCAGACGCTGGATCGCATGCACGGAGCCTTCCGTGGAGGATCTTGACCCCGTGTTGTGCTGCCTCTTGCTCAAGTCGTTCTCGAAGGGCAATATCAGCATCGGGGCCTTCAAACAAACCGTCAACAACCGCTCTAAAGTAGAGACCTGCACCACCGACGAGCAGCACTCGCTTGCCTCTGTTTTGGATGTCGGCTATCGCTGTGTCTGCAAGGGATTGATAGTCTGCAACGGAGAAAGGTTGGGAAACGTCCACACAGTCTATCAGATGATGCGGTGCCGTCTGCCGTTCTTCAGGGGTAGGTTTGGCGGTACCGATGTCCATCTGCCGATAGATTTGTCGGGAATCGACAGAAACGATTTCGGCGTTAAGGCGTTGTGCAAGTTGAATGGCTATCTCTGTTTTGCCGACTGCTGTGGGACCGAGGAGACAGAGGAGTCTTGCTTCCATTTATTAAATGTTACCGCTTTTATCCTGAAAACTTGATTCAGCCAATCTCGGAAGCCACCGTGTAAAGAAGGCAACTGCTTTGGGGTCCTGTCGATGCGGTGCGAACAGGTATTTGCCTCTGCTTCTCTGTGAATAAGAGAGTACATAGATACCAAAAGCATTGTAACCAACAGCAACAACGCCAAATGCATTTCCGCCAATGGCGATAATGCCAACCGCATTTCCACCGATGGCAACAATCCCACAAACGTTAATGCCAATAACAAAAACGCCAGCCACATTCATACCGACACCGATAATATTAGCGAGGTTTACCCCTATGGCAAATATACCATAACTTATCGTTCTACCATCAAACATAGCGCCTGCGTCCATAAACAGGGAGACAAGCCACTGTGAGAATCCCCAATTGGGTATGATAATACAGACAGTAATGATAATTACGAGGGAAATTAAAATTGTGTAAACAACACCCCATCTTACCAGATACGGTTTAAACGCCTTTCTGAAGTTTTCGGGTGTAAATGTAGTTTGCATTTGGGAATCCGTATTCGGGTTACCGTTCCACAGTGGTGTCGCGAGGGTCCACAATCCAACCACCGCCGAGGACGTATTCGCCATTGTAAAAGACAGTGGCTTGTCCGGGGGTGATAGCACGGCGTGGTTCGTCAAATTTCACGACCGCCTCGGTATCGCTGATAGGCGTGATGGTCGCTGGACCGCCGTCATCACGGGATCGGATTTTGACGTGCGCACGGATCGGCTCCGTTAACTTCTCAATGGCAATGAGGTTGATGCGCTCGACGTGCATTGTATCCTCAAGGAGGGCATCGGAGTCACCGACAACGACAGTATTTTCTGCTGCGTTAAGCTGCGTTACATAGAGCGGCTTGCCGACGGCTATGCCTAACCCACGCCGCTGTCCGACGGTATAAAACGCGACACCGTCATGCTTACCAAGAACATTGCCTTCCCCATCCACAATATCGCCGCCCTCAATTTTCTCAGGGACTCTATCTTGGAGGAAACGTCTGTAGTTGGTATCAGCGACGAAGCAGAGTTCTTGACTCTCAATTTTTTCAGCGGTGCGCAATTGGTACTTTCGGGCAAGGTCTCGTACTTCGGATTTCGTGTATTCACCGAGCGGCATCATCGCACATTGCAATTGTTCCTGTGTCAGCGCGGCGAGGAAATACGACTGATCTTTACTCACATCAAGTGCTTTGCGCAAAAGGTAGCGCCCTGTCTCTGGATCTTGCTCAACGCGAGCATAATGTCCAGTGGCGATGGCATCGCACTCCAATGTTTTGGCGAGGTCAAGCAGTCTACCAAACTTGAGTTCTCGGTTACATACCATACAAGGGCTGGGTGTTCTACCAACGAGGTATTCTTCCACAAAGTAGTCGATAATCTGTTCGCTGAAAGCGTCCTCGTAGTTCACGCCGTAGAAAGGGATACCGAGGTGCGTGGCGACGCGGCGTGCATCCTCAATACCTTCAAGCGAACAGCAGTTCGGACGCTCCGGGTCTACCTCAATAGTATCAGGCGCGCCGAGGCGCATGGTGATGCCTGTGACATCATAGCCTGCGTCAACCATCATGGCAGCAGTGACGGAGCTGTCTACACCTCCGCTCATTGCAACGAGAATCTTTTTCATAGGACTACCCTGTTGAAAAGCACGGTACGCTTAAGTAGCGAGGTTGGAAATCTCGCCAGCAGTGTGTTTGTTAATTTCGTTTAATTATACCACATAATAGGGGATTTGTCAGGCAAAATTTGGGGCACTTCAAACTCTTGTGTAGTTGTGGTATACTTTTAGGTGCATCGTTGAATGGACAAAAGTTGGAGAATATTATAGAGCACGCACTCGTCAAATGTCAGGGTGGAAATACTGTAGTCAAAGCGCGTTGATGAATAACAACACATCAAGGCAAAGCCGATTGGCGATTACATAGAGCCATCCAGCAAAAACATTAGGATTCCTGAGTGTAGAAAGGTTCTGATATGCTTGGAGGAAGGTGTCTTGTGTGATCTCTTGAGCATGATGAAAATCACCGATCTTCTGCCATGCCAAGGCGTGAACGCTTTTTTGGTATTTTTCAACCAATGTGGTGAATGCGGTGTGGTCGCCCGCTAAAATATCGTGAATAAGTTGAACATCATCTTTTTCCATCAGGATACTCCTCTCAAATATCCGACCTGAAGAATTTTAGGAACGCTATACTTGTGAACCCACCTGTGAAAAAGCAGAGCAATAGTAAATCCAGAGCATCGTGCTGGAGCGTTTCTTGCGTCGTCCGCAATAACAACCTCGTCGTCAATATCCCCAAGAAAACGTTGTTCATGTCCCGCATTTCAAATCGTAATACATAACAAAGATTATATCCACTTGCGCTGGCATGATACCCTTAGACGTTAAAGACGAATTTTTGAGCGGAATGCTTGCAGAACATGAAAAAATGGAGGTGGAGGATGCCGAAGCAGAATCGAGAGGAAGCCTGGCTCGTTGATCAGGAAATTTTCAATCTAAAAATTGACACCTATGGTGCGGTGTTTTTGCTGGGGTGTTTCTTCTGGGAAACCGCACCAACTTTGATTGGGACAGTTAAAGCATTAGGAGATCTGCCAATCCTCTTTTCCGGCGTAACGGGCATCGTAGACATCTTCATTGAGTTCCAGTCCGAGTCCAGGAGTATCCGGTACTGTGAACGTGCCACCGGTGAAGGTGTAGCCAGAGGTATCAATTACATCGCTGGTGAGGGTTGCGACTTCGCCATAGAGGAAATGGGGGATGGTTTTTGCGAATTGGAGACTGAGGAAGAAACCGAGCAGAGAACCCCAGTTATGGGGGGCGCATTGGACATCGTGTGCGGCAGCCATATCCGCAAGTCGCCGCCAGCCGGTAACGCCGAGTCCCTTCATATCGTGCTGGATGACATCA
>JAPPDN010000296.1 GCA_028824575.1 Candidatus Poribacteria bacterium
GAAGACAGCAACTTTCACGGCTTCCATTCCCGGAAAATCCAAGTTGAGAGCATCAAAAAAATTGCTATCGCTGAGGGGCAAGTCAAAACGGTTTTGCGGTGTGAAATTCGGCTTGAGAACGGTGTTATAAGTGTCAATCGCAGATACCAGAATCGGGAGGTTCCGTTCGTTTGCAAGCGAGAAGGCGACATCGATCGGTAGGGTAAGATGCGAATCTGTCGCTGCGGGTGCAACCTCGGCAAGCACTGCGGAGATCCTTCCAAACCCAGCGAGTCGCCAGAGTTCGGAGTGTGGCAGCGACGCACAGACGCTACCCACCAATGCCAATGCGCTCCCGGCTTCAAGTCTCGGACGCGGTTCACCATCGGGATAGGCGTAGAGATAAACGGCGTGTTCTAACAGGATACGCGCGAGTTCTCGGTATCCCAACTCGGTCAGCGGTTCATGTGCGGCAACTGCGACTGCTTCAACGACACGCGCCGCGACAGATTCCAACCGCCATGCCGGATGTTGTGGCGTAAATTCAACCGGTGTCGGATTCGACTCCGAGAAAGTGAGCAGCTCCTCACAATCCGCGATCGGTTCGAGTTGCCCAATGATAGGTATCTGCTGCCTCGCGAGTTCTTCGGCAAGTAATTGGATATGTTCAGTTCGGAGCGTCGTCCATTTTTCCAACAGCATGTTAGGACCCTATATTTCAGGTTTCCAACATAATAACAGCATTGCGGATAATCTGTCAACCGACACAATCTTTTTGCTGTATCGCGACACCTCTCCGAAAATGCTCAACGCAAGATGCTTGAAACCTCAAATCAAAAATTTTGGCTTCACTCTTATCCCGGTAATCTCTAAAATCCCATAAATCACAGTTCAGACATTAAAAGGACAACTTCACTCCGCAAAAAAAAAGCGGGGATGGTAAAACCATCCCCGTTTGAAGTGCTAAAGATTTTGGATTTTAGACGGATAGTGCCGAAACCGCAGCAGCCTCGCTGTCATAATGTTCAAAGACCCGAACGAGCCGACTGAGAACAACCAGATTTTTGATCTGTTTACTGACATTGATGACCCCGATACGTCCTTTCTTTCGTGCTGTCACGGCACGGACTCCCATGAGCGCACCAAGTCCTGAACTGTCGATTTTATTGACGTGCTCGAAATTAATAAGGATGCGAGGGGTATCAGATGTCTCTAACTGCGGCGAAAGTGCTGTCTGTAATTCGGATACAGAGGGTCCCATTAGTTTTCCGTTGGGTTCCAAAATTGTGATGCCGTTTTGTTGACGAATTTTAGTAGTCATGATTTACTCCCTTTTAATTTTGCTAAAACATTAAAGTTGTCAATTCACTTCTCTAAATTTTTTGAACTTTCAATTTGCTTATTTGATAGTTTAGTCAGATACGATCAAAAAAAGTTCGTTTTTTTTCAAAGTATCTCATAAATATCCACGTTTGAATCAAACCCCGCCGTTCGACTCACCAATTCTTTTGTAAGACAAACGCTACGGACGTCTGTTTTTGTGCGAGTCTATTTTCCGGTTAGCGATGCTTTCAATTGTTAATGACGCATTTCGTTAGCAAAAAGGGTGCAAAATTTTTAGAAAAATCGCAAAATTTTTAGAAAAATCGCAAAAAATAAGGTTTATTGGCGTATTTAATCCAAAATTAGCGTTTTTTGGGTAGATCTTGATTCGGAAAACTAAGCGAATAACGACAGACGCGTGCAAAAGAAAAAAGGGAGTGGTAAAACCACCCCCTTATGAAATGCCCAGAATTTTGGGTTTTAGGCTGCTAATGCTGAAATCGCAGCGTCCTCGCTGTCGAACCGTTCAAAGAGGCTCGCAAGCCGACTCAGAACAATCAGGTTATTGATATGTTTGCTGACATTGATGACCCCAACACGACCTTTCTTTCGTGCTATAGCGGCACGTGCGATCATGAGGGCACCGAGGCCTGAGCTATCAACTCTATTGACGTGCTCAAAATTGATGAGGATGCGGGGTGTATCGGAAGCCTTTATCTGCGGTGAAATCGCGTCCCATAATTCCGATGCTGCGGGTCCCATTATTTTTCCACTGGGTTCCACAATTGCGATGCCGTTTTGCTCGCGAATTTTAGTAATCATGATTTTTTCCTTTTTTGTTTTTTGCTGTTTTGATGGGTATTTTGAAATATGAGTTGACTTCTCTTTTGAATTTTACACAATTGAACGTTCAATTTAAATGTTCGTTTACTTTAGGGTTCGTTTAATTTAGTCAGTTCCTGTTCAGAAAAGTTCGTTTTTTGAATTTACTAAGATCTGTTGTCGTTTAGAAAAGGGATGCTAAAACATCCCTTTTTGAGTTTCGACACAAAATTTCGGGGTTTAGGTGGATAACCCTGAAACGCCATCAGCCACGTTATCAAAATGTTCAAAGAGGCTAACGATCCGGCTAAGAACAATCAGATTTCTAATGTGTTTCCCGACATTGGTGACCCCGATACGCCCGTTCTTTCGTGAAGCGAGCGTCCGTGCCTCCATAAGGGCACCGAGTCCTGAACTGTCAATCATATTGACGTGCTCAAAATTGATGAGAATGCGGGGTGCCTCGGAAACCTCTATCTCCGGCAAGATTACTTCCCGTAATTCGGATACAGAGGGGCCAACTATTTTTCCATTCGGTTCCACAATTGTGATGCCATCTTGCTGGCGAATCTCAGTTGCCATAATTTTCTCCTTTTAGGTATTTGTTCCCTGAGTCAGACACTATCCAGAAACTGTCGGCTTCAGATTGATAATCCAGAAACTGCGGCATCTTCGCTGTCGTAATGCTCAAAGACCCGAACGAGTCGGCTGAGAACAATCAGGTCGTTGATCTGTTGACTAACATTGATGACCCCGATACGACCATTCCTGCGTGATGCAAGGCTCCGTACCTCCACAAGGGCACCGAGTCCTGAGCTATCCATCCTATTGACGTGCTCAAAATTGATGAGAACGTGTGGCGCATCGGCAGCCTCTATCTCTGGTAAGATTACTTCGCGTAATTCGGGTACGGAGGATTCCACCATTTTGCCGCCGGGTTCCAAAATCGTGATGCCATTTCTTTTACGAATTTTAGCTGCCATAATTTTCTCTTTATTCGATTTGCTAAAGCACTTGAGATGTCAATCCACTTCTCTGCTGAATTTCTATACTATCTAACGTTCAATTTAGATATTCGTTACCTTCAAAAAGTTAAACACACCTTCATGATACTTCCTTCAGATAAAATTGAATCATATCAGTATATGCGTGAGCAAGTTTTATGCCAATGCTTCCAAAAGCAAATATTTGTGTCAAACCCGTTGAGATTCAGAGACAATTTGCACCATCAATCGCTTAAAACACAGGCACTGACTAAGTTCATCAAGAGTGCGTCCCCTTTTTTTAGAGAATCTCGTCAAAGAAACAGAACCTGTTTGGAATCCGCCATCTGTTGCCAACGCGCAAAAATTGTAATAGATGCGCGCAATATTTGCGCGCATCCTGAAACAATTGCTTCGTTGTACCTCGGTGTTTTTTCGGAATGTAACATTCGACTGGACGAAAAAACAATTTGACACAATCAACAGATTGTGTGATAATTTTGTATCTTGTATCATCTTTTGCCTTGCGCGTTGATCGGAGGCATTTTTCAAAGAAAGGAAGTTTTGACAATGGCAGTTACATTTCACCACGTTCATCTTCGTTGTGAAGATTTAGAGGGTGCAGTTCGTTATTATGAAGAGATGTTTGATGGCAAAGTTGATGAAACCGTTGAGGTCCGCGGCTTAAAAATTGTCCGAATGGAAATCGGCGGCGAACGGATTTTCCTCTCACCTAAGTTAGGGGATATGGAAGTCGAAGACACCAGCGGCAATCCGCGCTGGGGGGTCTACCAACTCGCTTTCACCGTAGAAGATCTTGACGCAGAGGTCGCGAAACTCCAAGCGAAAGGCGCGGAACTTGAAGACCTGAAACCTCAAGGATTAATGATGGCGTTCTTTAAGGGACCCGATAACGTTCAAATCGAACTCATTGAGGCGTAGTTCTGCACCACGCGCACGACTTCATACGCACCGCGTTTGGTTCGGTTAAACCCAGGTAGCAGGTTTAATCAAGAACCGGTTTTGGACAGGGGACCCCACCCGTTACTGGGAAGGGGCGGACAAAACCGAGCAGAAGTTCATATCTAAAAAAATGAAATTCAGCGAACTCTTTCATACCATTCAGGGTGAAGGGCAACTCATCGGTGTACCCTCAGTTTTTTTTCGAACGAGTTATTGCAATCTGAGATGTGTTTGGTGTGATACACCTTACACATCT
>JAPPDN010000032.1 GCA_028824575.1 Candidatus Poribacteria bacterium
TCATCCCCCTTGTCGTGTCGTTCGATTCACTCATCGTCTATCTCAGGCATCGGGTCCCTCCGGAGGTGCTCATTTCCAATACACCCCAAGCAGTGAATTTGGTTGCAATTTTTTTTTTGTCTATTAAAAAGGCGGTCAGCAATTAGTAAAGACAATCTTGATGCGTACCAAACGTTGACTCTGATGGAGAACCGACTGCTGATGACTGATGGCTGATTACCTCTGTACTGTGTCTTGACCTCAAAACAGGTTTTCGTGTATGATTATCTAATAGGGTATTATCGAAAACAATAAAAATTTAGCATATCTACTAACAGATGTCAAGTTTGGAACACGACAAACCGAGTTCTGATGGAGGTGTATATGTTTAATCAGGTTTTACAAGAGGTTGAGGCACAATGTAAGGCAGAGGGAATCCCGATGTTAGGGGAAGAAAAGGCGAAATTTCTTGCTACCTGCGTTGAGGCGGCGAAGCCAGCACTCATTGTTGAGTGTGGCACGGCTATCGGTTATTCTGGACTCTGGATGTTACGCGTATTAAGAGATGCTGGGGTTGGACGTTTGATAACAGTCGAAATAGATACTGACCGGGCGACACAGGCGCGCGCAAATTTTGAACGCGCGGGTATGACGGACCTCGTTGATTCACGCATCGGTGATGCCCAAGAGGTACTCAAAAGTATTCAAGATCCTGTCGATTTTCTGCTCCTTGATAACAACTTCAGTAACTATTTCCCGTGTTTTCAGGCGATTGCGTCGCGACTGACGGATCCCGCAACCGTTGTGGCGGATAACGTCGGTATCGGGGCAGATTCAATGGCGGATTATCTCGGACACGTCCGCGAACGTTATGAATCTGAGACACACTGGTTTGACATCGATCTGCCGTGGGTGAAACAGGACGCGATTGAGGTGAGTATCTACCGTCGTTAGTATAAAGTTGGGTTTCACTGCGTTCTGGAGTGTATACGATGATATGGTGGATTTCAGCGGTATTTGGAACACCCCAACTATCTTTTCAGTTCCGTTCAACCCAACCTACAGCACTATGGAATCCCTAAATTGACATCTATGGTGCGGTTTCTAACTTCACCAACGAATGTCGATATTGTCAAAGGAGCACGCTTAATGGATTATGATTTTACCACAGTCGCGAGACTACCATCGCCAGGTGATAACGTCGCTATCGCAACCCAAATGTTGGAGAGTGAGACACGCATCGGTTATGAAGGGTCTCAATTTCAGTTGTCACATACCATTTTAGAGGGACACCGGTTTGCGATACGATCAATCTCGGAAACCATGCCACTCCTATCGTGGGGTTTACCTTTCGGTTTCGCGACACGTGCCATTGAACCCGGCGACTACGTGTGCAATCAGAAAATGATTGATTCGTTGTCGATTAGAAACCTACCTTTTGAGCTGCCAGAAACACTCAATTTTAGCGATAAGATGGCACCTTACATGCTTGACGAGGCTGAATTTCAATCGGGAAGGCAGGTGGCGCGGCATGCGAACGAGCGTTCCTTCCTCGGCTATCAGCGTTCCGGTAACCGTGGTGTCGGCACACGAAACTATATCGTTGTCATGGGGACAACCGCACGCACCTCCGGTTTCGCGAGGAGACTTGCCGATATGTGTTCGCTGCGTGCCGAAACCTATCCGAATGTAGACGGCATTGTTGCTGTAACGCACACAGAGGGTGGTGAAGGCAAGACACCGAATAACATTGATATGTTGCTCCGAACGCTCGCCGGTTTCACTGTCCATCCGAATATCGGCGCGATGCTGCTCGTTGACTACGGCACCGAGGCGGTTACGAACGAGATGCTCAAGGCGTATATGTTACGCGAAGGCTACGCTTTGGATGAGGTCGTCCACCATTTCTATCGGTTACAGGGAAGTTTTGACACGGATTTATCGAACGGTACGGAGATTATCAACGGGTGGTTGGATACTGTGAACAGCGTACCACGCACCGAACAACCTCTGGAAAATCTGAAAATCGCCTTGCAGTGTGGGGGTTCCGATGCGTTCTCTGGTGTATCTGGTAATCCGCTTGCGGCTTATGTTGCGAAAGAGGTCATCCGATACGGTGGATGTGCTAACCTCGCGGAAACCGACGAACTGATCGGTTCGGAGGCTTACGTGCTTCAGAATGTCCGCGACTTGACTACCGCACGCACGTTTCTTGACACGATTGAACGTTTCAAGGAACGCGTCGCGTGGCATGGGCACTCCGCTGAAGGTAATCCATCTGGTGGTAACAATTTCCGTGGACTCTATAACATTGCTATCAAGTCAATTGGCGCAGCGATGAAACGGCATCCTGATGTCTGTCTTGACTACGTCATCAATTACAGTGAACTCATGGAAAAACCGGGGTACTACTTCATGGATAGTCCCGGCAACGATTTAGAAAGTATTGCAGGGCAGGTGGCATCCGGCTCCAACATGATTTTCTTTGTCACAGGCAACGGATCCATCACGAATTTTCCATTCGTCCCAACGATTAAGATTGTCACAACGACAGGACGTTATGAAATGCTCACCAAGGATATGGATGTGAACGCTGGCGCATATCTTGACGGCACTCCTATGGAAGCACTCGGTGAATCAATGCTTGATTTGACGGTGGATGTTGCATCGGGTGAGCGTTCGGTCGGTGAGAAAGCAGGACATTCCCAAGTTTCGCTGTGGCGCGATTGGAAGCAGACGGGCCCCGTAGATTTAGACCCATTGTTAACGGAATCCGAATTAAAATCTGGTGAACCGATTGCTGTTGATACTTCTGCCATAGATGTTAGTTCCGATAATTTGCGATTCCGCGCCCTCCAAACGGAAGCGGGTTGCCGCACGGATCAAGTTGGACTCATCTTGCCGACAAGCCTCTGTTCTGGGCAGATTGCGCAGATGATCGCGCACCGTTGCAATGAACACGGAATCGGTGAAAAACAGGGCATATCCCGTTTTGTTGCACTTCCGCATACGGAAGGGTGTGGTGTTTCTGGTGGACGCTCTGAGGAAATTTATACCCGCACGATGATTGGACACCTTACGCATCCGAAGGTTGCGCTCGGTCTGCTCCTTGAACACGGTTGTGAGAAGACCCACAACGACCACGTCCGACATGAGATCCAAAAACTCGGCATATCGCCGGAACGGTACGGTTGGGCAAGTGTGCAATTGGATGGTGGGATTGATGCTGTTGTTGAGAAGGTGCGAGACTGGTTTTCGGAAACGCTTGCCGATAAACCTGATGTTCCGGTTGTGGATGCCGGATTAGAACATCTCTGTATAGCCGTGACATCAACCGGTGAGGCAACTGGAGAGGTCTCTCAGTCCCTAACGCAATTGACGTACAGAATCGTCGCTGCGGGCGGTACAGTCATTGTACCAGCAAATGCAACATTCTTGCAAAGTAGTAGGCACGCTCCGTCGTGCCGTCCACTAGCCGAATTATCTCCTACTTTGGCGTACGGACAACGAATTACAAAAGCGGGCTTTCACATCATGGAAACCCCAACGGACCAACCGACCGAGACATTGACCGGGTTGGGTGCGATAGGCGTGGATCTCGCGCTTGCCCATATCGTTAGTGCACCCTTGCAGTCGCATGTGATGGTGCCGTTGGTTCAGGTTTCCACGGATGCCGAAACGCAAACCGTCTACGGCACGGATATGGATTTGGCGACTGCTGATGTTAGCGACCTATTAGCGTTAATTGTGGAAGTAGCGTCGCGGCAGTATACCCCGAAGCTGCACGGCAAAGGGAATACGGATTTCCAGTTGACGCGGGGGTTATTAGGAATTTCGATGTGAACGCGAAGCATAGAAAATAGAAAGGAACTATATGCCCAACTACGAAACATTGGGGTGGAACTTGAACGGTGGAGTGGCCACAATCACGCTCAACCGGCCGCGAGCAGGGAACGCGCTGACGATGCAGATGGGAAGGGAACTCATGGATGCCTCGATTTATTGTGATGATGATCCTGAGGTGCGATCGGTTGTGCTGACGGGGTCAGGGAGGATGTTCTGTGTCGGGGCAGATCTGAAGCAATTTTCGCCAGCTGGACCCAAAATGGCAACCGAGATTAAGTTACTCACGACGTGGCTACACGCGGCTATCTCACGCTTTGTACGGATGAACGCGCCGCTGATTTGTGCTATCAACGGGACGGCAGCCGGAGCAGGGATGAGTTTAGCGTTGATCGGGGATATGACATTAGTGGCGGAGTCGGCGCGGTTTAAGATGGCTTATTCGCGGATCGCTCTAACGCCGGATTGCTCCGTAACCTACTACCTGCCGAGG
>JAPPDN010000974.1 GCA_028824575.1 Candidatus Poribacteria bacterium
GTCTTTATCAGCCAAGCGAGAAAGACTGGAAACCAGAGTCTACCGAAATTCCAATTCCCCGCAAGTGGATAGGCGAGTGGATGCAGCTGCCACCAGATAAATCGCAAACGCATAAAGAGCGTCGTAAGCGTCAGAGAGATACCGAATCCGAAGAATCCGAGGCGACTCCAGTCTGTGTCGTTAGGAAGCGTCAACCAACGTTGCAAGTCGCTGAACGCCTCTTGTCCGCGCCATGTTCCCAAACTTCCATGCAGGTAACCTGCATGTAGAAACGCGATAAACCCGATAAGGAGTCCGATGACCGTCGCGCCCCACATGACCCAAAGGAGTTGACGTGTATTAATACTCCCTTTATCCGCAAGTTTAAACCCCTCTAATTGATTCGGCATCGGTTGCGAGCGGTAGTTACGGGTGAACCCATAAAGGAAAGCGAACCCTGTCAATGTCGGTGCCCCAATCTTTCTGGATCCCAAAATTGAAGTGAGGAAAAGCCCAGGACCGGCACGGTAGAAATCCATCGTCGGTGTGCCAAGTTCAGCGCGCATCCGCGTGAACGCCAAAACGAGTATGAAATGGATACTGAAGAATCCAAGCACCCCCCACCACGACATCCCCGCCTTCAGACAAAACCCAAAAACGACTGCAATACTAATCAGTAGTCCAACAAACGCGCCGCGATACCCAATCGGTTCGTTTACCGTTTCAAGATTCGTTTTTAAACCTAAGATATTACGAATAACCTGCCATAAATGTTTGTGTGTAATCCAGAGCGCGAAAAAACAGAGTCCAAAATACGCACCCAGCGATTGCATGTCAATATGCGGGTATCCGGGTGTCTGGTTCATTCCAGTCATTGCTCCGAAAACCAGTTGTGCCTTCCAGAAAAGATAGAACAGCCAGCAGGAGAGTGATAGGTCTAACGGCATCAAGAAGCCGATACCGATAGCGTAGGGGTTTAGGTGAATAGGCGTTGATCCGATAGCATTCAGCGGTTTTTCAGTGAACATCGCTCCGATATCATAGCGGATAGGGATACTCGGTACAAACGGATAGAGGAAACTGATACCGTTGAGCAGGTCGAGTCCACATCCGACCGCGAAGCCTATCCAGAGGAGCCGATTCCGGTAAAAACTTACACCTTTCGTCATTTCAAAAGGGAGTAAGATAATCGGATAACTCAGTTTTTCGTGTTCAATCCACTGTTTACGAAGGATGACACTAAGCATCATCATGGAAAACGCGAGCGCGGAGAAGAAAACCAGCCATACCATTACAGGCGTAGCCCATGCGCGGATATGCTCGATTTCAAATAGGTTTGAGGTGCCTTCATAATAGCCGGTTAAGGCACGTCGATTCAGAACAGCGATCCAGTCCGGGATATATCGGAAAAAGAGGGATTGCCACTCGTTCTCTGGCGTTGCAAACCATGCTGCGTGCCCCAAGACGCACATCGTCGCCTGTAAAAGATCGTGTCCGCAAACGACACATGCCAGTGTTACCATGAGGTATATCGTCAACATTTCTGCTTGCGTGAGTTGCCATTTCGGGAGGTAGCGTGTTAGGGGTAAGTTGATGATTGTGACAAGGAAAAGCGTAAAAACGGCGTTGAAGAGAATCGCCATTGTGGTGGGATATTGTGTTGTCCATACCGTTTCTGTCTGAACGACAAGGTAGATATTGAGTGGCAGCGACAGGAGCCCTATCAGGATCGCTCGCCATGTGATGCTTTCAACTGAAGTGCGTGGCGGTGTGTCCATATTTATGTCTGTGAACTCTTAACGGAATCCTAATACATTTGGTAGATTAGAATGTGGACTCAATACCCCAAAAAAGCATCTGTTTGATTGATGGTGAAGACGGAGCATCAAGTGGAAACGCAAATTCAAACCGAAATATCCCGGCATTGCTAACCTTGGCAAACCCACCCCGTAGCCCGAACCCAATACTTCGTTTCGGGTCCATTAGGTTAAAGGTCCGTTTCCCATTCCAGATATAACCGATATCGGTAAAAGCAGTCGCACTTAAGATGAGCCCAAGGTTGACGGAACGTTTGATAAACGGTTTCGCGATGAAAGTGGCAACTGCTTCAATCCCTTCATCAAGTTTCCTGAAGAGCGTCCCACCACAAACAGTTCGACTCTCAAGGCGCAGCACCATCATTTTTTCCCCGCTAAATTGCCGGTAGTTGTAACCTCGCAATCCGTTGAAAGCACCGAGGAGGACCTGACTTTCACCCTGCCAGCCAAACTCCAATCTCGTTTTGAATTCCGCCACAAACGTTTGGTAAAAATCCAAAAAGCCATTTTTACGAAATCCTTTGTCAACGGTATAAATATCACCTGTATTGAATACGTCGGTGTAGTACCACGAAGTCCGCGCCTGAAAGGTGGAATTCTCAATGTGTGTTGTGAAGTATGAACTGATATCTATAAGGGTTGTGCCTAATATCCGATTCCCGCGTGTCCATCCGGATCTACCTATGAGACTTGCGTAGCCCTCTGATCTATCTGAACCGTATAAAGGGGAAGCGTGTCCTACTGAGAAAGCGTATTCAGATCCTACTAAAAAAACTTCCTCGCGCCCCATTCTTCTGATAAACTGCGTCTTGTGATAAGTGACACGTTTTCGTCCGACAGTAATACCAACCAGTTTGATGTCGCGATTTGATAGATCCGCCGTGGAAGGCAATTCTTTTTCAATTGGCACATACTTTGAACGGCGTGAAGCCGCCCAAAGCCCAATATAGTTTTGACGCTCTCGGTTCCCAAAGTACCGTCGGATCCTACCAGACCCGCCTTGTAAATTGACCTCAAATCTATCTGTTCGCTTTAATTTATGGGAAAACGGATCCATTTCAAACCATGAAAAATCACCAACTGATTCTGACAAGGTAAACCTTGCACTCCAGCGGCTCTTCAATGTGTATTGTGGACGTTCTAATATGATCGCCCATGAATCTCCTTCACGTTTCTGAATGTAAGCCCCATCAAAATTCCAATGTGAGCTGACAACACGGGGCATTTTATACTTCCATGTTAAAAGACTCTTTGTTTTTTCACCGATCTCACTGATCCGTTGATAACGGACTTCAGTGTCGTGACCGGAGCCAAATACGTTGGATTCCCGCAACCCTAAAAGAAACGTCCCCCCTTGGCTATTCAATGCCGGGTCAATCGAAGGCAGCGGAGGCGACCAGAGTTCTGTGACATTCACCTGAATCGCTACCGCATTGGAACTCGCATCCCACAACGGCACAATTTTTGCTGCTCCGATATAAGTCTTATCACGGAGTATTTGCTCACTTTCTTCCTTGTCTGCTTCTATGTAAACATCACCAACTTCAAACAAGAGTTCACGGAGAATAACGTCTTTCTTGGTCTTCTCGTTACCGGATAAATTGATTTCCCCAATAACGCCTTCGTCAATCTCAATACCGAGATAAACGCCATCAGTGAATTTCTTCACAGAGGTATGTTCTTTGTCTATGCGCGCAAAGTGATAACCATTCTCCTTATAAAAACTTATGATCGCTTCAAAATCTGATGCCAAAGCGGTTTCATCATATACACTCCAGACATCTGTCCGCATCAGCGCACGAATTTGCTGTTCAGAGAATGAATCATTACCTTTGATAACGAGACTCCGTACAGTATTCGATTCATTTCCTAAACCCGTTGTTTCGTTCTGCGAAGCAGTCGCTGTTTCTGATGAAACTTCAACGTGTATACTAATACTGAACAACGCAATTAAGCACAAAGTTCCAAGTGAGCGCGTAGCGAACCTAAAATCTACCATTATGTTTCACCGACGGTCAAGGCTCCATCGTGACCCGGATTGTCGCCTTTTCCTTGGAACGAATGGGTTCCGCGATTTGAGAGGTAACTTTCAAGGAGTATAAAGCAGACAGCCAAAAGAAGCAACTCACCCCATATTTCCCTGCCGTGTCTTTTAACGTTGTAAGCATCAGCTGCCACCGCTGTCCCATCGGTTTCCACACCTGCTGCCGTTTGCGCGCCGAGCCGCGCAGCTGCTTGTTGAAGCCGAGTCTGTGCCAAATCGGCTTCAGCCGCGTCAACATTCACCGCAAAAAAATCTCGTTGGCGACTCTCTTGTGTTCGTACCTCAACCTGATAGATGCCGGGACGTTCCGTCCCCTGAAATTGCAGCGTGCCATCTTCAGCAATCGGGACCACGGTGCTATTATCAGTACCGGATCCATCGTTATCTGAGGTATTGACAGTCGTTTTCAAGCACCCCAGCAGACCACCGTGCCGCCGATGCGCACGCCGCAGGTGTGCTGGCGAC
>JAPPDN010000543.1 GCA_028824575.1 Candidatus Poribacteria bacterium
AGGCTATCATCAACACAAATCCTGCTAATACCATCATCATTTTCATGTTGTTCAATCTCCTAAGAAAAATGAATCTCACTTTTACGTGAGTTTCGCGTTAAGTAGGTGAGTTTGAATAAACTGTACTCATTTCACCTTGCTAATCTTTACGAACCTGTGTTCCATAATAATATATTATTTCATATTTTTACAGAAAATTCAATGTCATTTTGAAAAATATAGAAAACAACGCAAAGAATTAGGTTATCATAGTCACAGGGCTATTTAGTTTTCAGTTTTTTCGCTCAATTTTGCGGCGTACTTGAAGAAACACCCAAGCAAAAACCCCATAAGCGATCTGCTTTAGAACTCCAGGCCCGGTAGGTATGGTTTGATGAAGTTTAAGAAAATATTTCGGTAATTCTATATTTCCACCAGGCCCGGTAGGGGCGGTTTCCTAACCGCACTATAGATGTCAATTTTAGAGGCAGCAACCGTCTCGGTTCCCCAGGCCCGGTAGGTGCGGTTTTGCGGCGTACGCGAAGAAATACCCCAGCAATACGCAGAAATACCCAAGCAAAAACACCCCAAATGCGACCTGCATTCCTAACCGGACCTGCTCCTACGCGGAAACTTTGAAGTCTTCAAACCCCTCTTAGTCCCGTAGGGTTTATTTGCTTGGGTGTTTCTTCAGTATGTTTATAGCAGCGTATGCCAAAAAGACCTAAGCCCTGTAAGGGGTTTTTGCTTGGGTGTTTCTTCAGCATGTGTAGAGAGACAGATATAAAGTGCTATGAAATATCGCTAAATTGACACCTATGGTGCGGTTTCCTAACCGCCCCGGATCCTCTCAGTTTTCTATTTTTACCGATTTTGGAGAAAGCGTCACAACCGGGAGGTCGCTCCTACAGTAAAGAGTCTACCAGCAGAAAATCGCAATTAAGGAAGGGTTTTGGACATTTGCAGGTTTGGACAGTAGTTTTAAAAGAAAATGCCCCGACCAGGCGGTAGGTGTAAATGCCTCTGAAATTTGCTTTTTTAAGACGGGTTTGCTAAGATGATAGCACTAAAATTGTGATAGGGGGCTATAGCCATGAATCGACACGAACAGGAACGAATAGTGAACGCAACAGCGTTGCAAAGCGTCTGTAGTGCGCTTTACCAGAAAGTTGGCGTTGCGCAATCCGATGCGGATACGATTGCGGAAATGCAGGTCCTTATGGACTTACGTGGCGTTCACTCACACGCGACACGCGGCGTGCCCGGTTATGTCCGGGGCATCATCAGCGGGAACATTAATCCCAATCCACAACTCCAGACGCTTGCGGATAACCCTGCCTCTGTTCTATTGGATGGTGACCGCGGATTGGGGCATCTCGTGAGTATTCGGGCAATGAATATCGCCATCGAAAAGGCGAAATCCGCTTCGATTGGCGTGGCTGTTGTTCGGAATAGCAACCACTTTGGCGCAGCCTCAAGCCACGCGATGCGCGCCCTTCCACACGATATGATCGGGTTCGCGACGACCAACGGACTCGGTGTGAATACCGCTGTCTTCGGTGCGAGGAGCGTCTCGATCGGCAATAATGCGTTTTCTTATGCCATCCCTGCTGGTGAAGAACCGCCGATTGTGTTAGATATGGCGTGCGGTGCTGCTGCCGCTGGACGGATCGGTACTGCCAGGTTATACCAAGAGAAAATCCCGTTGGGATGGGCACTCGACGCCGACGGTAACGAAACCGATGATCCGGGGAAAGTCGCGGTTATCTTACCTGCTGCAGGTCCGAAAGGTTCTGCGCTCGCGATCGTGATGGATGTTTTGTGCGGTCCGTTGAGCGGTGGATTGATGGGCATTAACAAACGGTTTCAGCCCGGGGACGCTCCACTGGAAAAGCGCGTATCGTCGCACTTTTTCTTTGCAATTAACATCGCCAGTTTCACCGCTGTTGCAGAATTCAAAGCCGAAATTGATCGGCAAATTCGGATGACACGCCAAGCGATGCCACGCGCCGGTTTTACGCGCGTTACCTTACCCGGCGAGATTGAGTCGGAATTGACGCAAGAACGCCTTGAAAACGGGATTCCTCTTCACAAGGAACCGTTGCGAGCACTTGAGCAGCTCGCCGACGAATTAGATGTTGAAATTCCGTGGGACAGGCAGTGAAACCCATTCGCGGCACGCAAAAAACATTTGACATTCCTTTAAAAGTTAGGTATAATTATGCTTTCTTATTTACCACTGTATGACACAATTGCCTGATTCGCAACGAAAAAGAAACCGCGTGTGAGTATTCAAAGACTCACTGTGGAGGTAATTATGCACCTAATTACACTGAACCCTTGGTCAGAAACAGATATTCTTGAGACGGTCGAAGACAGTCTAAATATAAAAAAATATCCCGAAAAATACAGACACGCTGTAGGTGGAAAGAGCCTCTGCCTACTTTTCCAAAAAACCTCCACGCGCACACGTTGTGCAGGCGAGATCGGTATTACACAGCTCGGCGGGCACGCACATTACCTCGACTGGCGCACAACAAACTTCGCATTAGCCGACCTCGGCGATGAAATGCGTGTCCTCTCTGCTTATGTGGATATTATTTTAGCCCGTTTCTTGAAACACACTGAATTCGTTGAAGCTGCCACTGCTGCGACAGTACCCGTCATTAACGGGTGTTGCGACAAATATCATCCGACGCAAGCATTGGGCGATCTTATGACGATACAGGAACACCTCGGTAGACTGGAAGGTGTCAAATTGTGTTTCATCGGTGTGCATAACAACGTCTGTAATTCGCTGATTGCCGCCGGTATGAAGGTCGGCATTGAGGTGACTGTCGTTGCACCGGAGGTGAACCCCGCTGCTGTTGATAAAGAATTGTGGGATGCAGCCGCTCGGAAAGGTCTTTATAAAGTGCTGGATACGCGAAGTATCAATGTCGGTAGTGCTCTGGCAAGCGTCGTCGCCGAAAGCGATATCGTTTATACGGATACGTGGGTAGACATGGAATTTTTCACGGATCCTACTTTTGCAGAAGAACGGGAGCGTCGGTTAAAAAGGATGATGCCGTATCAACTGAACGCCGAACTGTTGGACGGGTACACCGGTAAAATTATGCACTGCCTTCCCGCACATCACGGATATGAAATTGCAGGTGAAGTCGTCAACGATGAACGCGCAATTATCTTTGAGCAGTCCGAAAACCGGCTTCATAGCATGAAAGCGATCATTCTCAGATTGCTTGCGCGTGCCTGATTCAGCCGCTATTCTAACAAGGAAAGTTTCTTGGACCAACATCCGTCTCTTTCGCCTAACGAAACGTTAAAAGACCTTGAATGTAGCAAGTGTGGTGAAACCTATCCGCACACGGTGCCACAGAACGTCTGTACGGCTTGCGGGAAACCGCTACTCGCTCGTTACGCACTTGAACAACTGACAGGAACGTGGACTCGCGACACCCTTTTGTCAAGACCCGCATCACTCTGGCGTTATAGAGAACTCCTGCCTATATCTGACCCGAAGGACATCGTGACGCTTGGGGAGCCAATGACACCGCTCATCCACGCGAAAAGATTGGGGGCAAGGTTTGGGCTCACGGAGGTATGGGTGAAAGACGAATCGCGATTGCCCACGGGTAGTTTTAAGGCGCGCGGCTTGGCAATGGCAGTATCGAAGGCGAAATCCCTCGGATTGATGCAACTGGCGATCCCGTCTGCAGGCAATGCCGCTACAGCCCTCGCGGTTTATGCCGCCGCCGCAGGTATGACTGCACACATCTTTATGCCACAGGATACACCCGCTTTCAACAAAGAGACGTGTCAACTCGCGGGCGCAAATGTCACGTTGATTGATGGCTTGATCAACGATGCTGGCAGGATTGTCGCGGAACGGAAAACAGATGAAGGATGGTTTGACGTGTCAACTCTCAAAGAACCGTACCGCGTGGAAGGCAAAAAGACGATGGGGTTTGAACTTGCGGAGCAGTTTGCGTGGGAACTCCCGGATGTTATCATCTACCCTACTGGGGGCGGTACAGGTATTGTTGGGATGTGGAAAGGCTTTGCGGAATTAGAGGCGATCGGATGGATCGGTAAAAAGAGACCGCGTTTCATCTCGGTACAATCCACAGGTTGTGCACCGATTGTGAAAGCGTGGGAAGAAGGCGCGACTGAAGCGACACCGTGGGAGGATGCCCAGACCGTCGCAAGCGGTTTGCGCGTGCCACAAGCGATTGGTGATTTCCTCATTTTAGAGGCGATTCGTAAAAGTAACGGTGTCGCAATTGCCGTCACGGACGATGCTATCCGTGAG
>JAPPDN010000738.1 GCA_028824575.1 Candidatus Poribacteria bacterium
GACACCGATGCAATCCTCACTTTTACCATCGCGGCAGGAGCTATCGCAGAATATAACGGTCCCACACTCACAGCACAACTCCCTGTCACCGGTGGGCAGGAATCTATCGCTGCTTCAACAAAAGCTCCCTTGACTGAGGCGACACTTGATGAAAGCGTCGTCACACTTACGCTCACTGGTCGAAAATACGCACGCTCTAACTTTGACATCAGACAGGCTGTGTCCGTCTCCGGTATTGACGGTGTAATAATTCCTTGGCACGAACCCGACAAAAAAAGCGACACCCAAATCACTGTGAAACTTGAATTTGATGGCAATATCAACGCCGATAGCACACTCACATTCACCATCGGTGCAGGCGCCATCGCAAACTACAACGGACCCGCACTCACCGCGCAAATAACCGTTACTGCTGATAGAGAAAACGCGCTTTTAGCAAACTTCCCGAATCCGTTCAACCCTGAGACATGGATTCCGTATCACTTGGCAAAACCCACAGAGGTTACCATCACAATCTACGCTGTAAACGGGCAAGTGGTTCGGGAGTTAGAGCTCGGACATCAACCCGCAGGCATCTATCAAACCCGTTCCCAGGCCGCCTATTGGGACGGCAGAAACCAATTCGGCGAACCCGTATCAAGCGGACTCTATTTCTATACCCTCACAGCTGGCGACTTCACCGCTACGCGCAAAATGTTGATACGCAAGTAACCTCTATAACTTGTAGCATAGGCTGTTAGCCTGTGCATCCTTGTAGCATAGGAAAACGCACTTATGAACCGAGAAACCCTCATCTCAATCATAACAACTGTCATACTTTTTACATCCATTGTTTTCGCAAGTTGTGGCGTGTCAACCGACAACGCTCAACCAGAAATTGATCCGATAGACGACCAAACACTTGAAATTAACGATACACGGAGGATCCCTGTCAATATCACCGATACTGATATTGACGACACACATATCATCAATGCATCTTCTGATAATCCGAGCGTAGCTGACATTTCAATTGATGGGGATTCTCTTATCATCATCGCCAACACAACCGGAACAGCAACCATCACGGTCACTGCCACAGATGACAGCACACAAGACAACGCTATTTCAATGCCTGTAACATTTCAGGTCACCGTCAATGCACCACCACCCCCGCCCATTGACACGGGACCTTGTGTTGTTGGGATGACGCTGCAGCCCGGAGAAAGTTGCACTTACGCTGTCGATCAAGTACCGATTACCTTTTATGTAAATCAAGATAATCAAGGCTGTAGAAAAACGGATCATACGTATACAACCGAAATCTTTGGACTTCCGGTCACAATTAACGTGGAATTCGTCTGTGCAGATGAGGAGATAACAGGCGAGGAGATCAATATCAGAGGCGATAATCCGTTTGATAGAGATTTTCATGCCAGCAAAAATCGCGATGGCAGCTGGACAATTGATAAAATTCCATAAGGAGAACCAACCCATGAAAACGCCCCTATATTTCATACTTACACTGAATTTTAGAAAATGTTTTAGTTATGTTTTTCAGAACCCAAAACGTCCGTGCAGAAATTTGCTATGTTGGACAATTTTATTCACATTCGTATTTCAGTACGGTTGTGGCCACATGCTAAAACGGAAACTGACTGCCCCTGCCCGGTTTCAATCTCTTGATGGCAGCTCTCCCTTCTTAAAAGCACACATGCACGATGGGAAGGTCTACATCTTGTCATCATGGAAAGTTGATTCAGAAAACCGAACGGTAACCGGACAAGGGGAACTTCTCAACGTCAACCGTGAAACTTTGGAAACTGGAGAACTTACGATACCCATCGATTCAGTTGCGATTTTTGAAACGAACACCCAGCATATTCCGCCAGAAGTTCAAATGAGGGCGGTTATCATCATAAGTAGCTATGTTGGCGTTGGGCTCATGATATACGGGCTAAGCCAGATTCAGATTGGTTCATGTCCGACCTTTTATGTTTCAGACGGTACTCAACCTATTCTTCAAGCAGAGGGTTTTTCCGCGAGTGTGGCACCTGTCCTTGAAGCATCAGATGTTGATGCTTTGTATCGTGCCCGCCCCACTGATAATCGTTTTGAAGTGCA
Organism: Candidatus Poribacteria bacterium; assembly: GCA_028824575.1. Classification (GTDB taxonomy): domain Bacteria; phylum Poribacteria; class WGA-4E; order WGA-4E; family WGA-3G; genus WGA-3G. The sequence goes on from JAPPDN010000738.1 coordinate 2,104, forward strand.
GATGAAAAATGAGATGCTTGAAACGCACGTCGTGCGACACGTTGATCTGCTCGCCGTAAAACGAGAGTCAGGCGGACGGGTCTTCCAAACTACAGATGGCACTTTTTTGGAAACCGATACAATTGTTGAACCCAGTGCTGCCGCTGCCTCGGAAGGAGATTGTTTGCCCCTACTTCGTGCTGTTGATGGACAGGAGCGATTTAGCGAGGCAGATCCGGAATACCTCGCCACGCGCGAAACACTCGACCTCGAATTTGAGAACGTGCCGCTTGGTAGTGATGGATTGGTCATCGCTGCTCGGGAATCTCTGATGAGCACGTTTCTGTTTTATCAAGGGCTCTCCTATATGGGCCGCTCCGCAGGACAATGGATTGCCGCTCTTGAAACGGGTGATACAAATCTTAAAAAAGCGGTTACGGGTATCGGCCAGACACTTGGGGGCATTGAAGTGCTTTTACAAGACGATACCGGTCAGTGGATTTCCGTAGGCGAAGTCAAAGAAACGGGACCGTTAGCGGTTGATGTCCACCTTCTGAAATTACCGCCGCTAAAGCGCGAACGCGTGAACATCCGTCTGCGTCTCACAAAGGGCCACTGGCGCCTTGATGCAGTTAAATTGGTTAAATTAGGTAAACAGTGCCACCCTATTCGACTGTCTCCTATCGTAGTCAATCAGAATGGCGTTAGTGCTGATGAGGCACACCAATTGTTGACAGATCCAACCGAGGCTTTAACAACGCTGCCGGGCGACACATACACCCTCGTTTATCAATTGCCAAAAGATTTTGAGAGTTATGAGCTTTTCCTTGAAAGCCGAGGCTACTATCTGGAATGGATGCGTGAGAAGTGGCTCGCAGATGAAAATCCTGCACTTGCTGCCATGATGGTGTTTAATCCTGAACGTGCGTTACGTGTTTTAGCACCCGAGTTTAAGAAGGTCGAAGTCGATATAGAGAAAAAATTCTGGGGGAGTCGTTATGAAAAACAGCAATAGATATACAAGTTTGCCCGTATTATTGTTTGCACTCATTTATGTCGGCGGTTGTGGTCCAACGACAACCGCACCAAAGGGATGGCTGCCGTCTGTCTCTGATGCCCAACGTGAAAGTTATGGTGGATGGATCTCCGTTAGATACCATACAGGAGATTCAGAATCGGAAGTGCATGGCGAGTTAGTAGCAATTCACGCAAATCAAGTTTTAATTCTAACCTCACAAGAACTAATTTCCATTTCGCATGATACTATTTCGCGTATGAAACTAACAAACGTCCAACTTTCTCGGGATGCCGACGTGGATAAGCATAGACAAATGATATATCCTCTGAAACCTCTGGGTAAGTTTCGTGCCTATGCGCGTTTCCCGCAAGGGCTGTCCAAAACTTTTGACATGCAATTTCTGAAACCAAAGGGAGGAAATGAAAAAATATCAATCCCGATAGAGGCACTGGAATCTCTGCAGAAAGACCAAAGTGCACCCCTCTGGGATTTCGCCCAACAGACGGAGGCCGTAGCTGCTGCTAAACGAGATGCCAATACCGATCATGGCACTTGGTCTCCGACACGCGATCTTGTTCAGAGGTCAAGGACATCAGATGAATTTTCTTTACCTATTGGACAGCTTCTTGGCAAATCTCCAGAATATGTTACCGCTTACGCCGCTGCCTACTCCACAAAAGTCAAAAGCCTTCAACGTAGAAATGGATGCATAACTGGAGCTGCTTGTTGTTTAGGATATGTAGGATGCCTATTTTTGGGCTTTCATTCGATGAATTAAACTAGACTTCCAAACATGCTTGACAACTTTAGGATCCAAAGGCAGCTTGGATACTTATGTTTCTAACAGTTACTGCTTGATTTTTTAGAGGTGGCATATTCAAGGAACACTACTCATCCGCTGAAGTTCGGTTCGCGCTTCTCAAAGAATGCCTCAAAACCTTCTGCTGCTTCAGGACAGCGCGCAGCATTTGTGATCGCTCGCGTCTCCTGCTCCATCTGGGATTCCAGTGATTCCGTCCATGCACTATGGAATAACTGTTTGGTTACCCCGATCGCCTGTGTCGGTCCTGCTGCAAGTTGTGCAGCGAGTACTTGGGCTTCCGATAGCAGGGCATCGTCCGGTACCACCCGATTGACCAATCCCCATGCTTCCGCTTCCGTTGCTGAGAGTACCCGGTTGGTCACATAC
>JAPPDN010000990.1 GCA_028824575.1 Candidatus Poribacteria bacterium
CTCCCCGCTCGTAGAGCGAGGAGGAACCGCTGGCGCGGCGCAGACAGGTGAGGAATATCGACAGACGTTGCGCAAAGCACTTGAGAAAGATGAGAAGCGCATCTCGCGGCTGCCCTGGAAAATTGGATCAGGCATGGTCAAGGGCACGCGCCGCGGAGTGTTCTTCTGCGCGGTGGTGGGTTCGGGCACTGATCTCGAGCGCACCTATCTGCGTTTTGTCCCAGCCGATGATGATTGGCAGCCCAAGGCTGATAACGACGCGATCGAGCGCGAACTCGGAACATGCCTTCGCTTCATCGAGTGCGAGGAACACACTCAGCTATGGTATCCGGATGGCTTAAGAGAAAGTGTCTATGATTTTTGGGAAGTCGCGCGAGACGATATCTGGATCGCCTGGATGCACGAAACCGATCCCGCGAACTTGCAGCCGCAGGTACGCCCATTGAACCACCGCGTGGCCGAGTTCATCCGCGACAATCCGCCATTAGATATGTCCGACGATCGCGTGCATCGAGCACTCGACATCTTGGAATCGCCCTGGCCGCGGCGCGAAGAGATCATGCTGCGCGGTTGGTTCGAATCGGAAGAACATCAGGGCGCAGCACTCGCAAGTTACCTGATTGAGCAGATCCTTGAGACCGGACTCGAGCCGACTGAGCCGCCTCCGCTTCTGCCCCCGATCAATCAGGACGAAATAGAACTTCTCTGCTGGATGGGTATTGAACCGGAAGGATAAGTCTCTCGCAAAAAAGGAAGCGAAAATATGAACGAAGAATCACGCTGTCCAATCTGGGATATATGGGCTTCCGAAGAGTCTGTAGGTGATCGTGATGGAAAATTGATGAATTCGCCTCGTGCGGGCGGCAGGTATTTCATTGTTCGAACAGCTATTGCATGCTTGACGCAACTCGACGAACGCGGCAAAGCACGTTTGACCTCGTGGCTGGTCGATCAGCGGCGATTGGGCGTCAAATGTCCGGAAATAGACAGTAATACAATCACAATGGCGAAACAACAAAAGGACTTATCCGTCCACGACCGTACAGACCGGCTTCTTCAGTACATTGAAGGTCAAACTGTAGAGATCGGCACAGGATTTGTTTTTACACCCAGAGAAGTACTCTCCACACCTATAGCAGCATGGTCGGAATCTCTCAGCCAAGAAGAGGTGCAATATCTATTAAATTATTTGGATAAGCAGGGTTGGATAGCACTACGTGAATATCCTCCAGGCAAATACAACATAGAGATTGGATACACCCTAACGGTCGAGGGATACGCTCGACTTGCAGAACTTGAGACAGCGAATGCCGAATCATCAAAAGGTTTTGTGGCCATGTGGTTTGACAAATCTACCGACGAAGCGTGGGAACAGGGCATTCAACGCGGAATTGAAGATGCAGGATACGAAGCCGTCCGAATTGATCAAAAAGAACATGTCAATAAGATAGACGATGAGATCATTGCAGAAATCAGGCGCTCTCGCTTTGTTGTCGCTGATTTTACCCAGGGAGAGGACGGGGCACGCGGGGGTGTCTATTACGAAGCTGGCTATGCACATGGACTCGGGCTTGAGGTCATTTTTACCTGTAAAGAGGATGCTTTGGAAAATGTCCATTTCGATACACGCCAGTACAATCACATTGTTTGGGAAACGCCAGAGGAATTGCGGCAGAGGCTTGCAGCGCGTATATCTGCCGTCATTGGAGATGGGCCGCACAAGGAAAATAGTGGACATTGATGTTGACAAAAGGAGGCTATTGTGTCGGAAATAATCACAGTTGCAGGAGCAATCGCTGCCTATTTAGGTAAAGATGGTGTCCAAAAAATACTGGGGCCTACGGCAGATTATCTGGGTGAAGAACTAAAAGCATTTACACAACGGCGAGTCGAAAATATTGGTAAAATATTCGCAAACGCGGAAAAGAAGTTAGGTCCTCGACTGGATTCTCCTGGTCAGGTGCCTCCTAAGGTTCTTAAATCAGTGATAAATGAGGGATCGTATTCTGAAGACCCTGTTACATTGGAGTACTTTGGTGGGGTGTTGGCTTCTTCAAGGACAGAAATTGGCCGAGATGATCGAGGTGCTCGGCTCATTAAAATTCTTGATAACCTCTCAACATATCAACTCAGAACTCACTATCTCATATATTCAACGATTTTACACCTCTTCTCAAAATCTGGAAGGCAGTTTGCGCTAACTGAGAATCGTGCTAAAATGGAAGTGTTCTTTCCGATCGAAGGGTACGCTACCTCAATGGAATTCACTCAAGCCGAATGGGATAATCCGCAAATTCTAGATCACATTTGGCACGGACTATCTTCGGATAATCTTATTGAGGACCGATGGCACTATGGCAATCAAGAATTTCTACAAACAATCGTAAAAGGTGTTCCGAGTGATGGGATTATTTGTCAGCCTTCAGCACTGGGAGCTGAGCTTTTTCTTTGGGCGTTTGGGTATGGAGACAAACCGCTTGATTATGTCCTGTCCGGTGATCTAAAAGCAGAAATTGATGATCTACCAAGTCATGTACCTGGCGCAGCTGGAACGAATCCATAATAAAAACAAGGAGTTTCTACATGGAATTGCTGTCTCTATTGATCGCATTTGTAATTGGGGGTGTAGTCGGAGGCGTGATTATGAGCCTGCGAAAGAGTGGGAATGAGGCTTTGCGTATTGAGTTGGCGAAGTTGCAGAGCGAGAAGGAAGCCCAGGCTGACAAAGAGGCGTGGATCGAAAAAGCGGAAGAAAAATTGCGCGAGGCTTTTGACTCGCTGGCAGGGAAGTCCTTGCGTCACAATGCCGAAGCGTTTTTGAAACAGGCGCAGACGCAGATGAAGGGTGTGCTGAATGAGGTGCGCGGCGATTGGAAAACGCAGAAATCGGAAATACAAAACTTGATGACGCCTGTGAAAGAGAATTTGGACAAACTCGATGGGCATGTGCGATCGCTGGAGGAGAAACGCGAAGGCGCATATCAGGCACTCGGCCAGCAATTAAAGGAACTCATGGATATGCAGCATAAACTTCAGACCACGACCGTCACATTGTCTCAGGCTCTCAAATCGTCTTCTGTGCGCGGGCAATGGGGCGAGATCCAGTTGCGTCGTGTGGTGGAACTGGCGGGCATGGAGCGGTACGTGGCTTTTGAAGAACAGGTATCAGGAGACAGTGGCCGCCCGGATATGGTTGTGTATTTGCCAGGTGGGGGAGAGTTGCCGGTCGATGCCAAAACACCGATGAAAGCGTATTTGGAAGCTGCAGAAGTTGGTGATGATGCCGCATACAAAGACTATATGAGAGCACATGCTCAAGCGGTGCGCGGTCGGGTGCGCGAATTGGGGCAAAAAGCCTACTGGTCGCAGTTTGAAAAGTCGCCGGAGGTTGTCGTCATGTTTGTACCGGTCGAAGCCAGTGTTGCCGCGGCGTTTGAGGAAGATCCGAGTTTGTTGGAATATGCCTTGCAAAGCAAAGTGCTGATTACCACGCCCGTTACACTGTTAGCGTTCTTGAAGGCTGTGGCTTACGGCTGGCAACAGCAGGCGGTATCTGAAAACGCGCGTCAAATAGCAGCCGTAGGCAAAGAGCTGTACCAGCGTATAACGCCATTTTTCGGTCACCTTAACACATTGAGACGTCGTATCGATCAGACAGTTGAGAGTTATAATCAGTCCATCGGGTCACTGGAACGCCGGATATTGCCCTCTGTAAATCGGCTCCAGGAATTGGACGTTGGAGATGGCGAACTCGATGCGCCCCAGACCATTGATCAACGCACCCGGTCATTACCTGAAGCGTCAGAGTAGGTCATCATTCAATATCTTGTGTTTTCTCGGCCAACTGCATCAACAAGATATTTTGGTCAAGGTGATCGATTAGGAGAAAAAAGTCCACTTAGACGAAATATGAGGGATCTCACATGTCTGACCAATTGGATAAAAACTGGCGTGACAATATTGCACTCGTCACGAAGGCCGCATCACAAAAATTGCAGAGGTTGTGTTTCGTGGGTTGAGAGAAGATGAGGTAGACCTCACAAGAAGAAAACGACTGCTCAATCTATTCGGTGAAATCGATGACGACGAATTCCTATTGCTCAATCCCTACGGTCAATCATATCCGGATCTTGGTTCCAGTGCTTGGGACAGCATTGACCGACCACCGCCGGTTACCTCGGGATCGTCTCAGGAAGAAATAGATAGAGCGGAACTCTATGATCTCGTCGAGCAAAACTTGCTCAGGCTCGGACTCCTTCGACACAAATACGACAACGTGAAAAGTGGT
>JAPPDN010000030.1 GCA_028824575.1 Candidatus Poribacteria bacterium
GGGATAGATACCGATGGCACGACCTATAGCAAAACCCCTGCTATTGAATGGGAAAGTGCTTTTGTTCGGGAATTGCGCCACTTCCACGCATGCATAACAGAAGGTGAAACGTGCTATACTTCACTGGCATCTGCACGGGATGATATTGCCTTGATTATTAATATAGTGCGGTGTTACGCGCAACGGGAGTCGGTTGTATGTGAAAATGGGTAAAAACAGGTAACAGCGCGAAAGTGAAAAGTCTGGGCAAGCATAAAACCTGCCCAGACAATTGAAGTGAGACAGACACAGGGATCTGTCCTTACGGTTGGCTTCGGAATTATTCCTCTTCCGCTGGTTCCGCTGGTTCCGCAGGTTCTACCGGTTCCACGGGGTCCCCAATTTCTTCTGGTAGCATACCATCAACGATTTCCCCAGGAAGCATGCCATCTACCATTTCTTCACTTCCTATTGTGACGAAGGCATCTTTGAGACCAATCACAATAAACCCGTCGATATTAATTGTGATTTCGACAGTCGGTGCAGGTCCGAAATCCGGTGGGAATGGTAATCCATCTAATGGTGGAAAACCTTCAGGCAGTAGTAACTCTGGTGGCATTTCACCATCTTCAGGTGCTGCATCATCTTCAGGCATTTCACCGTCTTCAGGTGCTGCATCGTCTTCAGGCATCTCACCGTCTTCAGGTGCTTCATCATCTTCAGGCATTTCACCGTCTTCAGGTGCTTCACCATCTTCAGGTATTTCACCGTCTTCAGGTGCTTCATCATCCCCAGGTAACGGTAGGCCTTCTGGTGGTAAAAGATCTGGTGGTAAAAGATCTGGTGGTAGGAATCCTTCAGGCGGTAATGCGCCTGGAGGCGGTCCCAACGACTCAAGCGTTATTGTGATTAAGCTTGGGTCAATCTGCTCTTCTTCCATCTTTTTGATGAGTTCGTCCAGATTCTCAGGTAGTGGTTTAGGTTCTTCCTCTGGTCCAAAGAAAAAGAAATCGGGTCCAAAGAACGGATTGGGAGGACCGAACGGGTTCTCAGAAGCAACGCTAAGAAGTGCAGGACCAGCAGGGAAATCCTCCGGGACCTCAAGCGTGACCTCTCGCTGGATTGTCCGTTCGTTCCCTGCAGCACTCCAGTGTGGAAGTAGCACGACCGAAACCGTGAGATCTTCGCCAGGGGTGATGCCCTCTTCAGGAACGATAACTTCATGCAGCTCCGCTAACATAATTTGGGGTTTGTCGTGGATAGAAATTGACACATCTGTCAACGTAGCTTCGCCCGCGCTGTTCGAGAGCGTATCTGCGAAAGCGCGGATAATCCGCTCAGTGTTTAGCAGCACATCAATAAACGCGGCTGGAGAGGCACTGCGAAATGATTCTGTGTAAACAGTTTCCGTCTCTTTGAAGCGGAGCGTGACGGTCCCGTCCACTGTAGAAGAACTTATCTCCTGACGGATGGAGTCCATCGTAAGGGCTGCAACGATTGGCAGGAACGATTCCATACCGTAAGCTACTTTGTGATTCTTCTCTACTACAGGGCCGTTGCCTGCTTGATAAGCGACCTTCACTGGAATCATTGGCGGGACTGTCCCCAGTTCACCCACAACTGCAGGTATGAGATCTTTGGTGATTGTCCCGATTGGATTCCCGTAGGCTGATGAAGATTTGTACGGTATCTGTAGGTTGCTAACGATACCGTTGGTGACGGCTCTATAGACCGGTAATGATGACTTACCAGCACCTATCATCGGATGTCCGAACGCTACGAATGTCCCGTCATCGTAGACTTGTGTGACCGTTCCGAAACCGATAGAATTGACGACATCACCTGTCGATACTGCGACACCGATCATATCGCCCGCAGCGAGTCTTGTTGTCACCGTTGGCGGCGCTGCCGGTGCATCATTAATATCGGCAAACAATTGGACAAAGTCAAAGTGAGAGCCTTCCAGATGTGATGAAAGTTGTTCAAGTCTGTGCGGTTGTATCCCAGAGATCGTGAGAGGCGTTTTCACAGGCGTATATGCCGCTTGGATACCACCGGGTGCGGCAGCAGCACGTTCCGCATCAAACATCTCACCAAATGTTTGGTGGTTAATTGCGTTTTCCATGGCATCAATGGATGTCACCCAGAAACGCCTCGGTGCTGTCGCAAAGGCATCGCCATAAGCAAGTGCGCCCATAATACGTCCAGGCGGACCCACCGGGCTGCCCGACATACCTTGGGCAATACCACCCATCGCCTCAGCCAATTCATCCGTGAGTTCAAATTCGTAGAGTGCAAATCCAAACCCGAAATCTCGAACGCCACGGAACTGCGCCTCAAGGGTAACTCTGTTTGTTCCTTCAAGCACTGTGACGATTTGAACGGGTGTCTTATCCGTTAGTTGTCGCGCTTCGTCCTCATACATATTTTCGAGGACAACATCGCCTAAGAGCGGCGCGCCACTAAATGCTGATGCTTCATCGATTACCGCAGGGTTCTCAACTTGTGTCTGCTCTTCGTCAGAAGAACAACCCAGATGACTGAGAAGCACTATGGCAATACCTGCCAGCACAAAAAATTGTTTCATTTTTTATTTCTCTCCTGAATAGAGTTTCCTCTACCTGTTTCTTGCTTATACCATTTCTGAAAGTGAATATCGCATGCCCAACTTTTCTGAAGGGGACCGCGGTGGTACAAACTCTCACTGCGAGGCAAGTTTATGCTACATGCCCAGTGAAAGGTATTTAATTAGAAATGGTATTGGTTTTTAAGATAGGATTTGCGCAGCGTTCATCGGTTTCCTTGTGAAGATAAATTGAACTATACGTAAATCCTGCTAAAAGAAAGCGTCGTCCCTTAACGACGCTGTTTATATAGTTAGGTGCAGGCTTGAATCAGATTAATGTGAATTAGCCAGATGGCGTGAATTACCACGCAACCCAGCCACCATCAACTGCGATCGTTTGCCCTGTCACCCAATTCGCGGCATCTGATGCTAAAAATAGCACCGCGCCGACAACCTCGTCCACCTCACCGACACGTCCCATCGGAATACGGCGAACAACATCTTCATAAAATTCCTTACGTTGCAGAAGAACATCCGCAAGCGGTGTCCGTGTAAATGCTGGTGCGACAGCGTTCACCGTGACATTATGCGGTGCCCATTCAACAGCGAGTCCTTTGGTTAACAACACAACGCCACCTTTGCTCCCTGAATAGGCAGTACGTAGCGGGCCGCCTACCAACCCCATCGTTGATGATATATTGATAATCTTCCCGCTTTCGCGTGCTATCATCGGTTTCACAAGCGTCTGCGTTAAAAAGAACAAACCTTTGAGGTTGAGATCGTAGATGGCATCCCAATCCTCTTCGGTTAACTCAAGTGCAGGTTTCGGACGGTTAGTTCCGGCGTTATTAACGAGCACATCCACTCTGCCCCAAACGTCAATTGCGGCTTGTGCACCTTGGGCGACCTCGGTCAGGTCACTAACATCAAACACGACCGGTTCCGCCTCACCACCGTTGTCGCGAATTTCGTTTGCGACTTCCTCAAGATCAGAGGCGGTGCGGCTATTCAAAACGACTTTCGCGCCCATCTGTGCAGCTGCAAGTGCTATGCCTCTGCCGATCCCTTTACCGGAGCCGGTGATTAACATTACCTTATCCTTCAACTCAAATCCTGGAAATGCCATATTTTAGTCTCCAATCGCTAATTTCAGCGTATTTTCTAACAACATCGCACGCGTCATAGGTCCTACGCCCCCCGGAACCGGTGTGATAAACCCTGCTACCTCTTTAACTTCCTCAAATTGAACGTCACCGATAGCCCGTCCGTTTACATGATTAATACCGACATCAATGACGATCGCCCCCGGTTTCACCATATCCGCAGTGATGAATTCAGGTTTGCCGATGGCAACGACGAGAATGTCCGCTTTTTGTGCCTCTGCTTTGAGATCTGCTGTTCGGGAATGGCAATAGGTAACCGTTGCATTCCGATTTAACAACATCAATCCTACCGGTTTGCCGACAAGTGGACTTCTACCAATACAGACAGCATGTTTACCCTCAATCTTTTCACCCGCCAATTCAATAAGCCGAATGATACCCGTTGGCGTACACGGTGTCACCCCCTCGCGGTTAATAAGGAGATTCCCTAAATTGACCGGATTTAATCCGTCTGCATCTTTGTGCGGAATGATTGTATCAATAACTGCCGCTTTATCTATATGCTCTGGCAGCGGCATTTGCACTAACATCCCGTGGATATCCGGCAGCGCATTCAAGGTTTCACTATGCTCGATGAG
>JAPPDN010000903.1 GCA_028824575.1 Candidatus Poribacteria bacterium
AGTCTGCGTGGTTATTTACTTCTCAAGAACGCGTAGACGATGCGGAAACCCGCGTAGCACAAGAATCCCTGGCACGTCAGGAGGCAGAATCTCGTGCCCAACACGCCGAAGCCGAACTCGAAAAACTGCGCGCAGCACTTGAACGTCTGGAAGCAGATAAATAGGAGATTGTTTGTGAAAATCGGCAAATACCTTCTTGTAGTCCTCCTAATATGCATCGGATTCGCGTTTAGAACAGCAGACGCGCAAGAGAATCTTGCACAACAGGCGTACGCTGTTTTTCAGCAAAACTGCCTGAATTGTCATGGACCCTCCGGCTCCTTTAAGGAAGCACTTTTGATTGAACGCACCGCACTTATTGATACTCAGGTCGTCATTCCAGGAGACCCAGAAAACTCAGAGTTCTATAAACGACTCCTTGGACCTACTGAGAATGGACCCCAAATGCCACTCAATTTACCACCACTTTCACCGGAAGCCATTGAAACAATTGCCCATTGGATTGCCGCAGGCGCGCCAGATTGGAATGTTCAACACGACATCAATTTCATAACCACGGATACAATACTTGATACCATCCGAACCCATCTGGAGGTGCTGGATCCCTTTGACCGTCCCTCCGCACGGTATTTTACAATGACGCATCTCTATAATGCGGGTGAAACGCCTGAGACCCTCAGCGACTATCGGATCGCGCTCTCTAAACTGATAAACAGCCTCTCGTGGAAGTTTGAGATTACGAACCCAACCGCTATTGATGAGGTGCAAACAATCTTCTATATTGACCTACGGCGTTATGAATGGAATACCACAACTGAGGTCTGGCCACAAATTGAGCAAGCATATCCGTACAACATTGCGTTTGATCCAGAAACACAAGCCGGTCTCCTTGAAAAACTGACACACCTGCAGACTGAAACGGGCAGCACAGTGCCGTTTGTCCATGTGGATTGGTTTCTCGCAACAGCTTCCTTGCCACCACTCTATCACGACATTTTAGACCTTCCACAAACAGACCGTATATTAGAGGCACAACTGGGGGTGAATGTCGCGAGTAATATCAGGAACGCCCCGGGGATAGATGTCTGGCGTGCGGGTTTCAACGATTCGGGTGTTTCACGGCACAATCGCGTTGTGGAACGCCACACGTCCCGATATGGTGCGTATTGGAAAAGTTATGACTTCGCGGGGAGTGCTGATTCGCAGAGTATCTTTACACATCCGCTTGATTTCACATACGATGGTGGTGAAATTATCTTTAATCTACCCAACGGGTTGCAGGCATACTTGTTGGTTGATGCTAACGGTGGCCGACTCAATGACGCACCAATTGGCATCGTTTCTAACCCGGCAGCCAGCGATCCTACGGTACGGAACGGTCTCTCATGTATTGGGTGCCATACGCAAGGCATGAAAACGTTTAAAGATAGTGTGCGTGCGGCAATTGAACAGGATGAGAACCCGCCGTATAACAAAGAGCAGGCATTACGCCTCTATCCTGAGCAGTCGGTGCTTGATGAGCTGCTGGAAAAAGATACCCTTAGGTTCCAGCAGGCACTGGAAAAGATTGGGGGTCCATTTGCGGACGGCGCATCCAGAGAGCGCTTCTTCAAGCAACATGAAAACGAACCGATCCAACGATTTCATGAGTTGTTTCAGGCACCACTAAATGCGTCGGACGCTGCAGCCGCAGTCGGATTAGAGACGGAGGCATTCCTCACACAGATACGTGAGAAACAGAACTTGAAAAACTTGGGATTACAAACACTCACCGATGTGAACGGCACGGTAAAACGGGATGCATGGACATCGGCTTTTCACGATGTGATTTCTGAGATCAACTCTCCTAATATCGTTCTACCACCTGTGGTGCAGCGCCCAGAAATTATTCCTGGTGCTGGTGTATACATTCCCGACCCAAACCTACGCGATGCTATTCAACAACGACTTCAGCAAAGACACAACAAAGCCCCAGGGGATGTGATTACCGTAGAAGATATGGCGAAATTGAGATCGCTTAAAGCTGTGGATAAAGGTATCCAAGATTTAACAGGACTTCAGTATGCAACAAATCTGGAAAGTCTTGAAGTGTGGAATAACCAGATTTCCGACCTATCGTCTCTGAAGGCGTTAATAAATCTACGTACAATATCACTCGCCGATAATCAGATTTCCGACATATCACCACTAACAGGATTAATCAATGCAAAAAATCTTTATCTTTCACGTAACCCTATCTCTGATCTATCTCCTATAAAGAATTTGAAAAATCTGTCAGAATTGAAGCTTTGGGATTGTCCGGTATCTGACTTATCGCCACTCACAGAATTAACTCAACTAACAAAATTAACTCTCGCTTATGATTATGTTGACATAAATCCCGAATTTGTAGACATATCACCGCTCACAGAGTTAACGGATATGTCTTATTTAATCCTTCACGGTGTAAACCTATCTGATTTATCCGCCTTAGTAGGTATGATTAATCTGAAGTTCCTAAAATTTGATGGCAACAATGTATCCGATATATCGCCCGTAGCAAATTTAATCAATTTGGAAACCATTATCACTTGGGGGAATCCTATATCAGATTTTTCATCTTTGGGAAAATTAAATCAATTGAAAACGATAGACATTTGCGGCGCGGACATAACGGATCTCTCATTTTTGGCTGGAAAACCAGAATTGACAGAACTGTATCTCGTCAAAAACGGAATCTCAAATATTTCAGCCTTAGCGGAGTTAACGGGTTTAACACGACTGAACCTTTCAGAAAACAATATATCAGACGTGTCGCCGCTAGCATCTTTAACCAATCTGACATGGCTCAAGCTTTCCAATAATCCGATAACTGACTTCTCATCTTTAGAGACGCTCGCTCAAACTACAAATATACTTACTGGGGAGGTTGCTATCCCTGATCCGAACCTGCGTGCCGCAATTGCAGAAGCACTTGGCAAAGAGAATGCTGCGGTTGTCTCAATTACGGCGGAGGAGATGGCGACGTTGACTTACCTTGATGCAAATGATAGAGACATTCGCGATTTGACAGGACTTGAGTACACTATAAATCTGGAGAATTTAAAAGCACATGACAACCAAATCACTGATCTCTCTCCACTGTCTAAACTAATCAACTTGAGAGTATTAAATATCTGGCACAATCCAATAGAAAGTTTATCCCCGATCGCGGGTTTATCAAATTTAGAACATATAACACTTGTCGGAGATGGGGGAATATCGGACATTTTTCCTCTTGTTGGGCTTGTCAAACTAAGACACTTTCTAACGTGGGGTAACCCAATCTCTGATCTCTCTCCTCTCGAGGGCTTAACGCAATTGGAGTTTCTGGATATTTGCGGGTCAGAAGCATCTGATATTTCACCACTGGCCAAGTTAACAGGACTAAAGGAATTGTATCTTGCCCAAAACCGTATCTCTGACGTATCTGCATTAGCAGGCTTAACAAGTTTAACACGATTAGTGCTCCAAGATAATAAAATCTCTGACGTATCTCCATTGGCAGCGTTAACTCAACTAAAATGGTTAAGACTTGATCACAATTCTATATCCGATTTTTCACCTTTAGCAGGGTTATCCGAGACAATTATCTCTCACACCTTTAACCCCGGTGCCCCCACAGGGGGTCCGAAAATAGAGGGACCCTGGTTATGGGTGACAGTACCGGGCGAACGTCTTGACAGCACAACAGACCTACTGTCTGAAGCAAGTGAAGGCATTGTAACAGAGCAACATATTGCTACTAATGGTACTAAGGAGGGTAAGCTTGTCGGGAACAGTTTGTGGACCGCAAGCAAAATTTCCCCTGCAAGAAGTGAAACTAACATTATTGAAATGTTGGACTCCCTCGGTATTGGAACAGATAGCAATAATCGTATCATCTACGGTTCTATCACTCTGGATTCACCGCGTAAACAAGACACAAAAATGTTTGTCGGAAGCGGAGATAGAGTAAAAGTCTGGCTCAATGGAGAGCTGGTTCATCAAGTTCTTGTTTGGCGTAGAGCTTATGATTATCAGGATTATTTCCCAGTCACCTTGAAACAAGGCGTAAATGTCTTGTTAGTCGCGGTTGACAATGGACCAGCACACGGATGGAGCGGCTTTTTTGGGTTTGAAGAAGGCACGGAGTATACAGTGATGCCCCCAGGGGTCGGCTTTACATTTTCTGCAACCCAAACAAACCTTCTCGCTGGCGATACATTTACGCTAAACCTCAACGCAGAGAGCACCACTGATTTAGCAGGATGGCAAGCGGATA
>JAPPDN010000951.1 GCA_028824575.1 Candidatus Poribacteria bacterium
AATGGCACCTACAGTCCCACCGATAGCCTCCCCAACAGCACCCAGTGCCTCACCAAGAGCCTCCATGATTTCCCAAAAGAAACCGTGGCTAACGCTCTGGACACTAAAAGTCAAAAAGACAGTGAGTAGCATTAGCAGGATGACTTTTCGATTCGCAGTTATGTTTTTCATTGCTATGTTCCTTTTCATACGCGATTTTGCGATTCCCTTGTAGGAGGGTTTTCTAACCCCGATCTATAACTAAATCCTCAACCCCGATATCCGCCCTTATCAGGGGGTTATGACCGGCTCTAACTATATTACCGTTGCCTTTAGAATTCTCAGTATTCGGCGAATATTAAAGAGCCATGGCACCGATTGAATCGTCCAACTCCCATCAGGATTTTTTAGAGCAGAAAAATTCGTCCCGAAGAAGTCATCTTGCTCTATATCTAAGTCAACACAAAGCTTTAAATTTAGACGCACTCGACACGAGCGACCATCCTTGTGAACAGAGAAAACGATATCAGCCTCCTCGAATGGATCTCTGCCATAAGTACAACTCTCTCCTGGTCTTAAAGTCATTCCAGCAGCGCAAACCCCTTTATCAATTAATGCCTTGACAGTGACCCGAAATGTCACCGGTAGTGATACTGCGCCATCTTCGCTGCTGTCGTCTGTAACAGTGACTGTAATAGTAGTAACACCCGCTGCTATTGCTGTAATAGTAAGGGTTGTATTACTCTCTGAGACTATGGCTACGCTCGTATCATCAGAGACTGCATTGATAGTATGCGTGTCGTCAACATCCTCGTCGGTGATGTTTAGTTCCACCTTCGTCTCGTCGTTCACGTAGAGTGTCTGATCGGTTATGCTCTCAACTTCGGGTTGGCTATTATTATCAAAAAAACCACAACCGATAAAAGCAAATGGCACACCTAACAGAATGGGTGTTATGATTAACAAGACGATTTTCGGATTCAGACGTTTGCTTTTCAATGGAAGCCTCCTTATGATTGTAATAACTCCCCAGAAGTTTACTTTCTTTACTTTCTTATCAACATCTTACGCGTTGCGGTGAAATCGCCTGCGGTGATGGTATAGAAATAGACACCGCTTGCGACAGGTTCACCGAACTCGCTTCTACCATCCCAATATGCTGCACGGCTACGGGTTTGATAGATACCCGCGGGTTGATGCCCTAAATCCAACGTGCGTACCAACTTGCCGTCTATAGCATAGATTGTGATGATCACCTCTGTGGGTTTTTCCAGTTGATAGGGTATCCATGTCTCAGGGTTGAACGGGTTCGGGAAGTTTGCAAGTATGGAAACCAGAATAAATACAAAACCTTTTTGCTTTAGAATGTATATGTTCATAATAAACTCCTTTTGGGTTTGCACACAAACATGACTTACGCATTTTTTATGAGTCCTTACATCATATAGTCGTTTGGACGATTCGTATTGCATTTGGGTTGCATTCTCAAGGTAGCAACTTGGGTTAAAATAATTGAGGGTGGTGCATAAATATCCTCGTAGTTTCCTAACCCGTCCGATGAACAGATAGCAAATTTTGCCAGAGGGCGAGGTTTCCTCGCCCCTACGTTAGTCTCATATCCTAACGCTTGGAATTATGAACCGCCCTCAAATAATTAAAAGACCTCAATAGAAATATTTTTGATTTCATCTTGGGACAACGCTTTGTTGTAAACCTTGATTTCATCAATGATGCCAGAGAAACCTCGGCCAATCACCAAATCAGCCTGAGATGGTGTAAGTGGAATACCATTCGGCAGCTCGCTATTGAGTTCACCATCTATGTAAACTCTCATCGTCTTTCCATCAAAAGTTACCGCGAGGTGATACCACTCTCTGAGGGACAAACTATTGTCTGTGGATTCAACAGAGATATCGTGTGGTTGTAGGACAAATTTAAGCTGACCCTGTTCACCGAAACCGATGTAGAAAGAGTCATGTTCCACTATAAATGCCCCATTTGTCAAGGTATCAGTAGGATAGAACCATGCCATAAAGGTCATGTTTTCTGCAATGTCAAATGTTGGATAGTTTCCAACCACGACACGGCCATCTACACCATCAAATTCGAGTGCCTTGCCAAACATACCATCAACCCATTGGCCGCCAAAAAATTCTCCATCATACCAGCTGCCAATGACCTCTGCGACTATAGGACCTTTCCCTTCGTCGAACGGCCAGTAGCCAACGAAGTTTTCTTCAGCAGTAAAACGTTGAAGGGTTGTAAAGGTGATTGAAATTTCGGTTTCGTTGCCTACAGCATCAGCGAATTTACCTTTGATAACATAGGTCGTGTTGCCGCTGAGCTCTTTACCTGCGACAGGGTAAAGTGCGGCTTGCTTGCCGCGAACCCATCCAATCCAACCGACATCATCGCCATCTTCAGTTTGAAGGGCGATGTTACCAGTTACTTCTTCACTGAAAGTAATCTTGATCCCATCTTCCAAGAGGGCATCAGTATCCACATTCTCCTCACCATCGCTGACGGTTGCACCAGTAACTTCCGGAGGTGTGTTATCCGCAGCCTTAACAGTGTAGTTGAGGGAAATGCTACCGTCCCCGTTGGTCCAGCTAACAGCGAGTGTGAGGGCACCCGCTGCGAAGGGACCAGTGACTTGACGTCTTTTACCGCTACCCGCAACGAACCCACCCGGGACTGTTACGTCGCCGGGGTCGCTGCTAAAGGTAAGTGTGATAATATCATCCGCGGCAATCATTGAACCGATCGGGGGATCTGCACTAACAAGTCCTGCGGAAGGCGTTGGTTCTGGTTCGGGCGATTGTAGGTCTATCACGCTGTTGTTTAACTTACGCCAAAAGATCTTCTCAACGTGGTCCGGAGCGGTTATTGTTATTGTTAATACTGTCCCATCCCATGTATAAGTTGCTCTGACAGTTACGTCGCCATCTTTTATTAATAGGACACCTTCATCTGTAAGGATTTCAAATGTACCTGTGCGGGATCCAAACCCTATTTCCCCTCCAAACTTCTGAGTTATCCTTTGATCCGATGATATTGTCATAGTTCCGGCAAACTTGGGCGGTTCAAGAACCAATTCAGATTGATCATCAACATAAGTGACTTCTGACTTGAATAATTCATACGTCCCGACTAATTCTTTATAGAGACTCTTAACATCGGCTTCATCCTCAGGATCAATTGACTCACCAAGGTGTTGTGCGACAAACACCAAATCTAAAATATTGACAGTACCATCGCCGTTAACATCGGGGTTCGGATGTTGTTCTTCGGTAGGTGTCTCACCAAGATATGTGGCGACGAACACCAAATCAAGGATATTTACAATGCCATCAGCATTGACATCAGATGCTTTTAAGGGGTCAACATCTGCATCTTGGGCGTAACTTGGTGTCAAAAGTAGCATCGCCAAACCCAGCGTTAGTAACGAATACATTAATTTTTTCATTATTTCTCCTTTATTGGACTTGAGTATTTATAACTTTTTTCGGTAACAACTTGGGTTAATTATAGTGGACCGCGGTTTCCTAACCGAACCGGATACTACGCGAAAACCTTGAAGACTTCATAACCCTCTTTAGTCCCGTAGGGACGCTATGTTTATAGCAGTGTATCCGAACAAATATCCAAGCCCTGTAAGGGCGGCATGTTTATTACATTTGTGATAAAACGCTGCGAAAAGCCACTAAATTGACACCTATGGTGCGGTTAGGAAACCGCACCTACCTGGGAGCGAGAGTGTCTTTTTATTTTTAGAATTCACTATAATGAAAGAACAAGTAAGGTTAAAATAGAAACAACGGTCTTTTTCATGAGTTAATTCTCCTTTGCGTAAGTAAATTATTTCCGTATCAACATCTTACGCGTTGCGGTGAAATCGCCTGCTGTGAGTGTGTAGAAATAGACACCGCTTGCGACGGGTTCACCGAATTGGCTTCTGCCATCCCAATAGGCGGCACGACTGCGGTTTTGATAGATACCCGCGGGTTGATGCCCTAAATCCAACGTGCGTACCAACTTGCCGTCTATAGCATAGATTGTGATGATCACCTCTGTGGGTTTTTCCAGTTGATAGGGTATCCATGTCTCAGGGTTGAACGGATTCGGGAAGTTTGCCAAGAGGGCGTTTTCTCTGTCGGCGGTTACAGCTATTTGTGCAGTAAGTGCAGGCCCATTATAACCTGCGATAGCGTCTGCTCCGACAGTAAAGGTCAGCGTGCCATCTCTGGTCATGTCTCCATCAAATTCCAATTCAATGGTAATTTCAGTATCACTCTTTCG
>JAPPDN010000445.1 GCA_028824575.1 Candidatus Poribacteria bacterium
GTTCCATAAAGGGTGCAGGTAGATAAATTTCGGATACCATTGATATAATGAAATCGCTTGTATCAGGGGGCCATACCGGATTCGGTTCGGATTCGGCAGCGCGTCGGATTTCTGCTCGCTGTTCGAGACTTTCGTAGGGCCAAATAGCGACCATCTGATTCAACGGTCCGACTTCGGTGTACCAGTGTCCACCGAGTTTCGAGAGTTCCTGACGACCGGGTAGTTTTTCACTGAAACGTTTCCAATATTCTTGAAGTTGTCCGAGTTTCAAGTTGTAGGTTCTTATTTCGTAGATCATG
The DNA here is from genome assembly GCA_028824575.1 of Candidatus Poribacteria bacterium. Lineage (GTDB taxonomy): Bacteria > Poribacteria > WGA-4E > WGA-4E > WGA-3G > WGA-3G. Next base: position 300 of record JAPPDN010000445.1, read on the forward strand.
TTATCCCTCCTAACCTACTGCTCGCCTTGCTTGCGAATTTCGACCAATTCTTCCAAGATACGCCTATGAAGACGATGTAATTCGAGCCCTATTCCGATGCCGATGGCAACTAACGCACCCGCGCCAAGGATAATTTTTGTTTTTAAGGACATGTGCTGCTCCTCTTTTATGGGCAGTGAGGGTGTTTTCGTTAGAAGTTTTCGATAATTGATGCGCCGAACTCAGAGGTGCGGACTTTTGTCGCGCCTTCCATGAGACGCACCAGATCATAGGTAACCCGCTTTTGGAGGATGGTTTTCTCAAGTCCGTTGATGATCAGGTCAGCGGCTTCCTGCCAACCGATATGCTCCAGCATCATCACTGCTGAAAGGATCAATGAACCCGGATTGACAACGTCTTGGTCGGTGTACTTCGGGGCGGTGCCGTGGGTCGCTTCAAAGAGTGCGACTTCGTCGCTGAGGTTACCACCCGGTGCCATACCGATACCACCGACTTGTGCTGCCGCGGCATCCGAGAGATAGTCGCCGTTCAAGTTCGGCGTGACAATTACATCATATTCGTCAGTCCGAGTTAAAATTTGCTGCAACATACTATCGGCGATTCGGTCATTGACGATAATCTTACCTTCAGGACACTTACCGTCGTAATCGTCATAGAGTTCGTCTTCCGTGATCGTCTGCTCAGCGAACTCCTCTTTGGCGAGTTCATATCCCCAAGCACAGAACGCGCCTTCGGTAAACTTCATGATGTTGCCTTTGTGGACAAAAGTGACGCTGCGTCTACCGTGGTCGATCGCGTATTGGATCGCCATGCGCGCTAAGCGTTTTGTACCAAAAATGCTGATCGGTTTTATGCCGACACCGAAATCCTCACGGATTTCCACACCCATTTCAGAGCGGAGCAGCTCAATCACTTATTTCACTTCTGGTGTGCCTTGTTCCCACTCAATACCGGCGTAGACATCCTCGGTATTCTCACGAAAGATAACGACATCCATCTTTTCGGGATGCGTAACCGGTGCGGGGACACCTTGGAAATAACGGACAGGACGGACACATGCATAGAGTTCAAGCACTTGACGCAAGGTCACGTTTAAACTACGAAAACCACCGCCGACAGGGGTCGTCAGGGGTCCCTTCAAGGCGACTCGGAAGTATTCAATAGCGTCAAAAGTATCTTGTGGTAGCCATTCGTTGTATTTTGCCATGGCGTTTTCGCCAGCATAGACATCAAACCAGACGATCCGTTTTTCGCCATTGTAAGCCGTCTGGACAGCTGCATCAACGACGTTGCGCGCCACCTTCATGATGTCTCGTCCGATGCCATCGCCTTCAATAACAGGGATAATAGGTTTATTTGGTACGACGAGCTGCCTGTCAATGTACCCTATTCTTTCACCGTCTGTTGGCACTGTTAATTGCCCTAATTCAGTCACTGATTCTTCCTCTTTAATTGCGTTACAGTATCTTTTTGGCAAACTCGGTGCGGTTATTGAAGATTAAATAAATATTTCGGTAATCGTTAAAGATCGCGAGCACAGCTCGCTCCTACCAAGAGATTACTGATGCATTACCGAATTAAATTCTTAAACTTCATCAAACCGCACCTACTTTGCTTAGGGGTTTAGTAAGGTTGGAAATCCCATCGAGGCGGCTATCCGTCAAAGGCATTCGTGCTTGCCATTCGGTTGTGTAATGCCACAACTTCGTTCGCGATTGTCATATCATCAGTTGGTGTTGGAATGACATCAGGGTGTGGCGGGATAACGGGTCGGATAATCTTCAATGGGAGTTGTTCACGGGCATCCATCATCCAACCGAAGCCTCGGAAGATGTATGTCAATAGCGTTCTGTCGCTTTCATAGATGTCCAATCCTTCTTGGACTCCCCATCCACCGAAATCGGTATTCGGGGTTAAGCGGAGTGGCGGTTCATCTTCACGGCCCGGACGGACAAAACCTTCAACGAAGGCGAGTTGATAAATGCGTTGGATAATAGTTAATCGCTTTTTCTGTGAATCATTGAGTTGAATATCGCCGTTATCAATTGCCTCAAGGAACGGATTGAAATAGATAGCGGGTCTGGGGTCTTGTTGGATTTCATCAGCGCGCCCGGCGGCGGCGATTTCTGGATGCCCAAAGGTCGGGAGTGCGGATTGCATCCGTTCACGGATCGCTTCCTCGCGTGCAGCAGTATCCAGCGGTTCGATTTGATTGATAAACGCTGTCATGTCGTGAATCGCCCCGAAATGCCGATCGCCATCAAGAGCCATCTGCGCTGCGACAAAAAAGTCAGAGACCGCCCCGGTGTGTAAGGTGGCAAGATAGCGAGCGACGACGTTGGAGCCTGCCGAACCGTGGTGTATCTGTATGATGCCCATCCGTTCTAAAATATTTGCTTCAACCGTAGAGGCTTCGCGCCCTAAGAGGAGGCTATAGCAGGTTTGGAAAGCAGTCTTTTCACTCTTTTGATACTCGGTGATCAGATCCGTCGCGCGCATTGCCAGAACTTGCGGGTGTAGTGCTGGATTCTCACGAAGTTGATGTCGCATATACGCCGAAACTGTCCCTACAGCGACATTCTCCATGTGCGTTTCAATCAATTCAAGCAGGAGTGAATCAGGGTCCCGCGTGCCGTTAATTCCTTTCTGATTTGGAATACTCAGTTTACGGAGAGTTGAGAAGTGTTGAATGGCAGCCTCGGGACCGGCTTCAGGGAAGGCTTTAGCAAATTCTGCAACTTGGTTAACGAGGCGTTGTTCGCCGGTTAGACTTTCTCTGCGAGTTGTAATGAATTCATAAAATTTCTTATCTATTAGGTTTGACAGTAGCGTCTCTTCATCAAGTTCACTGTCATCTGTTCCAGGTCGCCTGCCGAAAAGTCCGGCGAAGATAACGAAAGCGGGGCTGAGTTTGTCTGCGACGATTTCACTTTCGGAAACGATACCGCGGATGGCAAAACTACGGATGTTCAAGGTTATCTGTGTGCCACCACAATCAACCGCGGCTTTGTGTAGTGCCGGATTCGCGAAAACGGTTGTGGATTGGGGCATTGAACTGAAACCGTTAAGGACACCTGCAATTTTATCCTCTCCTAATTCAGTCGCCCTACTCAAAGAATCTGTTACGGGTGTATACGTCGAGGTTTCTGGCACCTCTGACAGGATTTTTCGGAGTGCGGCTTCCTGCTTTGCCTCCAAATTCTTGTTCAAAATGAGATCTCCTTCGTTGGCTATTTTTAGATAAACGTTCCGTCTTGCAAACTTCACCGAAATTTTGATGCGTCCGGATCCGCACAACCACCTTTCAGACGACGAGAGGGTGAGGTGCTCCAACTTCCGTTTAAAAAGGTTCTGATCAATTCATACCAAGGTTAATAATATTTTATCAGAATTCCGATTAAAAGTCAAGACAAAATTGGAAAGGCTATTAGTTTTCAGTAAGAATGGTTATCAGTTATCAGTTTGCCTTGCAGTGAGAGTTATCAGTTAGAAGGAAACGCTCTTTTTAACAATTAAAAGAAAACTGGAATTAGTAGATATGTGATCTTTAGCAGGTCAAATTACCGAAAACCAATAATTGAACACTAAAATTTGACTTGCAGAAATGCGGATTTTGTAGTATCATTATTAACGAGCGTATTTGATTAAGGTGCCTATGTGCGTACCCACACTACATCAAAAACACAAATAGATACCAGTGGTGCACTGCAAGGCATCTTGCATTCTATTTTTACAGATAAGGAGTCTAACTACATGCGCAATGAAGCATTAGGAATGGTTGAAACACGCGGACTCGTCGGTGCGGTTGAAGCTGCCGACACCATGGTGAAAGCCGCAAACGTCAAATTGGTTGGGAAAGAACAAGTCGGTGGCGGTTTTGTCACTGTTATGGTTCGCGGAGATGTCGGTGCGGTGCAGGCAGCGACCGATGCTGGAGCAGAAGCCGCGAAAGCGGTTGGCGATTTGGTATCGGTACACG
>JAPPDN010000643.1 GCA_028824575.1 Candidatus Poribacteria bacterium
TTCCCCTGCCGCCGCTTTGCGTGTAGGTTGCAAGAGCCTTTTTTAGCTCGGTTGAAATTCCCAGATAATCGACAACGAGACCTCCGGGTTTGTCCCTGAAAACCCTATTGACGCGGGCTATTGCCTGCATGAGGTTATGGCCTCTCATCAGTTTGTCAAGGTACATTGTGTGAAGACTGGGAGCGTCAAAGCCCGTAAGCCACATGTTGCACACGATAACTATCTGAAAATTATCATCACTTCCCCTGAAACGTTTGGCAAGCGCCTCGCGCCTAGTTTTATTCCGAATATGATTCTGCAAGCTAGGTTCATCGGTAGCGGAGCCGGTAACCACCACTTTCATTTTTCCTTGATCATCGTTTTCGTGGTGCCATTCGGGTCGGATCCTAGAGATTTCTTCGTAAAGATCTACGCAAATGCGCCTGCTCATGCAGACGATCATGGCTTTCCCTGCCATGGCTTCAAGCCTTGTCTCGAAATGCTCGACAATATCCTCTGCGACTAGCCCTAGTCGTTTTTTTGCGCCAATTATCTTCTCAAGTTGGGCCCATCTGGTTTTGAGTTTTTCTCTGCTCTCGATCTTTTCCTCTTTTGTAATTTTCTCAAATTCGGAATCGATTTTCGATCGTTCACTCTCATCGAGGACTACCTTCGCCAGACGGCTTTCATAATAAATCGGAACGGTTGCCTCGTCCTCAACCGCGCGCTCAATGTCGTAGACACTGATATAGTTGCCAAATACGGCCCGGGTGTTTGCGTCGCGAAGTTCAATAGGTGTCCCTGTGAAGCCGATGAAAGAGGCATTTGGAAGTGCGTCTCGCATATGTCCTGCAAATCCATCCTCAAATTCGTACTGACTCCTGTGCGCTTCGTCTGCTATGACCACAATGTTGCGCCTCTCGGAAAGTGTAGTGTGACGGGTTCCCTTTTCCTCGGGAAAGAATTTCTGGATAGTGGTGAAGATGACGCCTCCGACTTCGCGTGAAAGTCGCGTTCGTAGATCCTCGCGGTCCACCGCCTGTATCGGCGGCTGACGGAGCAGTTGCTCGCAGCGCGAGAATGTAGCGAAAAGCTGGTTGTCAAGGTCGTTTCTGTCTGTCAGTACTACCACGGTCGGGTTTTCCATCGCGGGTTCACGGATGATTCTTCCTGCGTAGAACACCATCGTGAGGCTTTTGCCCGATCCTTGGGTATGCCAAACCACCCCGACGCGCCGGTCGCCGGGATCTCCGCCATGTTTATTGTAGTGATCAGGGTATTTTTCTTGGGGTACCTGCGTGAGCTTAGTGGCTCGAAGGGTTTCAGATACTGCCACCTTGACTGCATGGAACTGATGATACCCCGCCATTTTTTTCTCAATCGCCCAGCCGTCGTCCTCAAAAACGGTAAAATCCCGCAGGAGCTCAAGAAAGCGACTTTTCCCAAAGATGCCCTGGACGAGCACTTGCAGTTCAGGATAGAAAGTTGGAGCGAGATTCTCCCCTTCAATTGTTCGCCAGCGCTTGAACCATTCAAGACCAGCTGTAAGCGATCCAACGCGTGCATTCACACCATCTGATATGATAAGTGCCAGATTGAAGACAAAAAGCGAGGGGATTTCTATCTTGTAGGTCTGGATTTGTCGCCAAGCGGACGAAATTGTTGCGTTTTCATCGATGGGAGACTTAAGTTCGATCACGGCCAGGGGAAGGCCGTTTACAAACACCACGATGTCTGGGCGGCGCTTGTGCTTGCCTTCAGTCACAGTGAACTGGTTTGCGGCAATCCAGTAATTATTGTCGGGGTCGTCAAAATCAAACACCTGGGCTTGGTCCCATTGGGACCTGCCGTCGGCTCCTTGGTATTCAATCGTCACGCCTTCTACGGCCATGCGGTGAAACGCACGATTTCGGGCTTCAAGGCTTTGGCCTTTGGGGTTTAGCAGTTTGCGCTTAACATCGTCAATTACTTCTGGGGGGAGACCGGGATTCAGACGGGAAAGTGCCTGGTGCAATGTTGTTGGGAACAGGACGTCTTCATACGATTCGCGAAGGGAGTTCGTGCCGGGTTGCATGTCTGCACCGCCGATTACCAGATAACCGATTTCGCGGAACCAGTCGAGAGACACCTCTTCCACTACCGATTCGGATAACAGTGCCATGGGTTATGTCTCCTTTTAATCAAGCGTGGGGAGGTTCTCAATACGCCTGAGCCATCCGTCGAAATGCTGACACTCCGACCGCATGCAGGCAAGGCCGATTTTAGTTGAGATTTTAATGCCGTCTGTGACTTTTTTGTATCCCGGGTGAAGAAGTTTCTGGAGTCGTGCCGACGGATGCGTGTTGACTCCGTCATTTATATACTCAGGGCTTTTTGAGCTCTCACGTATGCTCGCGAGTTTGCCAGCAAATGCCTTCCATTCGGGCTCTACCTCCACAAACCTGTTCGTATCCGAAAACAGAAGGGCTTCAAATTCATGAGGCTGAATGTGAGGAAAAAACCGTTCGGGTCGACACCTTACCTTACGTACAACGGCCTTATGAAATGCAGCCTCGATTATTGTCGCACGGTCAAGTGGGTCCGTTGTCGCGGAGATATTCTCAAGCTCATGAAGATCCTTCGGCAGGGAATACAGATCAAAAAATGTCGTGACATAGGTGTGGTTCTGTTCTAGAAGGGCATGTCGGAGGAAGCGGAATACAAGTCGTCTGTTAAGCCCACCACCTTTTCTACGAGGCGAAGTTGGGATGAGGCGTGGTTCTAAAAACACTTCTTTTCGCCAGAACTCATTATAGAGAAGTCTATTCACGAAAGCCTCCTCGGTCTGTCCCTCGCAGACGATAATGATTTTTTTCATAGTCAAGGCCTACCGCCAAGCACGTTCATTTTCCAGAGGTCGCCAAGCGTATAGTCTTCAAGCCAACCAGCGAGGGATTCCGAATCGAGCCTTCTAAATACAGACTCTTTGCTCTTGCGATCGACAACCACGATATCTTCGGGTTCAAAATGACTCACGAGTTCTGCAGATTGCGTTGAGACAATAACCTGTTGTAAATTGGCCGCCTGCTGGATCATTTCTGCCAGAAGTGTCAGTGCGAAGGGATGCAATCCTAGTTCGGGTTCGTCAATAAGAATGAGGCTTGGTCGAAGGTATTCTGGCTGATTCAGCAGAGTAGCGAGACAGATGAAACGCAACGTACCGTCAGAGAGCTGTCGTGGACCAAACACCGTGTCTGGATGGTCTCCCAATGCCTCATACCATTCAAGATCCATATTGTCGCCCGGATTCTGATACTTGCGGTAGACGAAGTCTTTAAAGTACGGAGTCGCGAGACGGACGACATCTCTAGTTCTTCGATAATGGTTAGGATGATGTTCACGGAGTTGGCGCAGAAATGGTGCAAGGTTCCCACCGTCCGGTCTTAGCCGAACGTTGTCGCGTATTTCCGACTGATTTCGCACGCGAGCCGTATTACTCATATCCTGAAAGTGAAACACGCGCCAGCTCCTCATATGGGGCAAAGCGTAAAATACAAGTTCTTCATCACGTTCATGAGACTTATGAACCAATGCACTAATCATACGTGATTCTCCACTACCACCGGACCAAGCTGAGGTACCGGACATCGTGGAGATCTTCTCGGCGGAGAAGGCTACCGAGTCAGCTGTCGGTTCAAGCGAAAAATCATACCCGTACTGATTGGTTCCGAATGACAGAGCCACTTCAATGCTTGCGGTTAGTTTTCGTCCGCCGAAAAGCAAGGCATCGGGGCCACCCTCGATTTTAACGAAAAGCTGAAGGCGCCTCCACGAAAGAGCGGAGAGCATTTTAAACAGACTCAGAAGATTACTTTTTCCGGCTCCGTTGGCACCGATGAGTATATTCAGGCGTCTTAGTTCAAAATTTTCAAGCTTACGAATTGACTTGAAACCGTGGATAGAAAGATGCTCTAGGTGGGGCATGGGCTTATCACGCAGGTTTCAATTTTCTTTCAAAATGTTTATATGGGTGTTTCTTCCCTTGATCAAGCAGTCTACGTGGGTCTCCAGGGGTGCCTTTGCAGTTCCGTTTACGGGTAGTAGCATCCTCATATTCTAATGGTGGTTTTTTGGCAGTTCCCCCACAGTTAGAGGTCATTTAATGCCGTAAAGTCTAAAATTGTTTAAGAATCTTGTTTTGTATGCAAAAAGAAAAATGCCGATAACGAAACACCAAATCCATCTCGGCTATTACCTAGTAACGGAAGTTCCCCCCTAGTGACACTAAGATTCAGGAATTTCGGCAAACGATTTCTT
>JAPPDN010000187.1 GCA_028824575.1 Candidatus Poribacteria bacterium
AATCCAGCGATGCTATCGTGCCCGCGATTGGAGACATAGAGAAATAGCCCCTGTGGATCAATGTGAATTTGCGCGCAGGTGTTGTCCGCCTCAAAATCCGCTGGGAGGGTAGAGAGGTCTTCTTGGAGGTCTGCTAATATTCCGGGATGGTCTCCGCCTTCTTGAAGCGTGTACGCCGAAACACTCGACCCATTTTCGTTTGAAAAATAGAGGATCGGTTTGTTCGGGTGGAAACAGAAGTGACGGGGGCCAATCGGTGCACCCGGATTGAGATTCCCTACAATATTCTGTGTGAGCGTGCCTGTCTTTTCATCGAAATGAAACTGATAGATAGCGTTCCGAGGGTTAGTGTGCGGCACGAAAGCGTATCGGTTCGAGGCATCGGTCTCGACGCAGTGGGCGTGTATGTCGGTTTCGACCGTCTGAAGTGTTTCACCTTGGACGGTTTTATCCTCGCCGATGGCATGTACGGTAACCTTGCCAGCACCGTAATAGGCGGAGAGCAAGAAACTTCCCGTTTTGTCCGTTGCGATATAACACGTATCCGCATCCAGGGAAATTGTCCGCAAATGTGAGAGGTGTTTCGTCTCTTCATCAATGCGGAAACTGGCGATTTCACGACTCGACCGCAGCCCGGCATATAGGTAATTACCACACGGTGAGAGTGCTAAGGGACCTGGAGAACCCGTGACGTTGATATTTTCCTGAAGTTCGATGTCACCATTAGATACATCAAATGTGTAAATGGCGATTCTGTTTTCTCCGGCTATGGAGAGATAGACGTGCGTTTGCATATTTTTAATTTTCCTTGCGGTTCGTTGAAGTGGGTTTGACCTTTGACGTTCCTCCCCGTCTATCCGCCCTCCATTTTGCGGCGTACTCGCCCATAAGCGATCTGCTTCATTACGGGCTATGCGCATTAAAACTTCGTGGGCGTGGTGGAACGGGAGGAACACCGCCTTCTTTTTTCTACGTCGGACTTAGAAAAATGCCAGCAGCACCCATGCCGCCACCGACACACATCGTTACCATGCCATATCGGTGATTTTGCCTACGCATCTCATTAATCAGGCTCACAGTGAGTTTTGTACCTGTGCAACCGAGCGGATGTCCGAGGGCAACTGCACCACCGTTGACGTTTACCTTTTCGGTTGGTAACTGCGCCGCTTGAAGAACAGCAAGGGCTTGCACGGCAAACGCTTCGTTGAGTTCTATGACATCTATATCGGCTAAAGTTAACCCAGCGGACGCGAGTGCTTTAGGAATTGCAGGCACCGGTCCGATGCCCATGATTTCAGGTGGAACACCGGCTGTGGCGTAACTGACAAAATGTGCCAATGGGTCGTAACCCTCTGCCTTAGCTCGCGCCTCGGACATGAGAACGACAGCGGCGGCAGCGTCGCTCATTTGCGAAGCGTTGCCAGCCGTCACTGTCCCGTCTACGTGAAAGACGGGTTTGAGAGATGCCAGTGCCTCTGGTGAAGTATCACGGCGGGGTCCTTCATCTGTATCAAAGACAGAACTAACAGTTTCAGGCACATTTTCCGAATTGAAGTGCGTCTCCTTTATCGTCAACGGCACGATTTCTTTGCGAAATTTGCCTGCATCAATTGCTTCGATTGCTTTGCGGTGGCTCTCATAAGCATAGGAATCTTGCGCGGCGCGAGATATACCATATTTCCGCGTCAAGTTTTCGGCAGTCAATCCCATGCTGAGATAGGTATCGGGCGCGTGTGCTATGAGTGCCGGGTTCGGGGAGAGGTCGACACCGAACGGGACGCGACTCATGCTCTCCACACCACCAGCAATGACCACCTCCGCCCGTCCAGATAGAATCTGCTCGGCACCCATCGCTATCGTTTCTAAACCGGATGCGCAGAAACGGTTGATCGTAATAGCAGGGACGGAGACCGGAAATCCTGCTCGTAAACTGGCAATACGCGCAACATTGTAACTCTGGGGTCCCTCATGCGTCGCGCACCCGATGATGACATCGTCTATGTTATCCTTATCCAGTTGTGGAAGTCTCTCAACCGCGCCCCGGAGTGCAGCGGCGGCGAGTTCGTCTGGCCGCGTGTTTTTCAGCGTACCCCTTCCGGCTCTTCCTACGGCTGTACGCACAGCAGATACGATAACTACACTCGATGTCGTTTGCATTATTTTTTACCTCTCTGGAGCGTTGCTTCTATCCTTGCGTGCGTTTCCTGTTTTCCACAAAGACTGAGGAACACCTCATGCTCCAAATCGAGCAGATATTGTTCAGAGACAAACTGGGGGGTTGACAGTTCACCTCCACAGAGTACATAAGCCAATTGATTGGCGAGGTGCTGCGTATAATCGTCGATAGTGTCCGCTTGTCGAAGTAGGTGTGTTTGCAGATTGAGCCGGGCAATCCCTTCTTCACCAAGCACGAATATCTGTTGGGGATCGGGGGGTTGATACCCCGCTTTGTGCATTGAGCGTGCCAATTGCTTAGCGTCTTCAAGATGTGTCTCTTGGTTTGATGAGACAGCATCCGTACGACGGAGATAACCGAGTGCCATCGCATCAGCAGCGTTTTGTGATACTGTGGATTCTCGGATTGTATCAAAAGCCTTATTAACATAAGGAAACAGACTTTGAATCGGTGCGGGCAGCGTTTGCGCCTCTAAGCACCGAAGTGCCATCTCCTTAGTGCCACCGCCACCTGGAATAAGCCCGACACGGACTTCAACGAGACCGAGATTGCTTTCAGTGAAGGCTTGGACGGCATCTGCCCCGAACGCGAGTTCACACCCACCACCGAGTGCCATGCCCGCTGTCGCCGCGACGACCGGTTTTGAAGCTGTCCGGAGTCTTGTGCAGACGGTTTGCAGTTTGCGGAGTGTTCCCGAAATCGCCTCCCAGTCTTGGTTCTTAGCACGTTCCAGAAGGAGAATTAGGTTGAGTCCGACCGAAAAATGCTTCGCCTCTGTGGCGATAACCATGCCTACGTAATTAGTTTCCACCTCGTCCAACGCGGCATCAAACATCTCCAGCATTCCGTCCCCTATGATGTTCAGCTTGCCATGCAGTTCAAGTCGTGCGATACCGTCGCCGATGTCTATCAGACTGGCATCCGCATTGGAGATGATAGGTTTAGCATCTGTCGTTTTTAATGTTGACATTTCAATAATTTACCTTAATAGAGTTCTCAAACCGTCTGGTAATTAGGCACTACACATCGAAATGGTAGACGATTTCATCGAACCGATCCGCTGCAAAGGTGAACAAGAAAACTAAATTCTCAGTCCCGGTACAACGAAGTGAGTGCTTTGCATTAGCGGGTATGAAGACCGACGCCCCCGGACTGAGCGATGCCTCGTGGTCGTCTACTGTCACATATCCTGAACCGCTGATGACATAGTATGTCTCTGCAGGGGCATGGTGATGGAGTGGAAGCAGGGTCCCCGGTGTCATCTCTGCTATTCCAGTAGAGAGTTGACTGCTGGGACCGCGTTCACCGGATATAAGGATTTTCCATCGGACAGGGCTTCTGGCAGCGAGATCTGGATCGTCCCAAGTTTCCCAGTCAAGTGCTGCTTCGTTGAGGATGATTGGTTTTTGTTTATTCATGGGATATAGTCTAACAAATTAGGAGGGGTTTTACAAGGTTTTTTCCAATTCGATCAGAAGCATTCAATTGTCAGAGAAGACAAGGTTAACTGTACATACCTGACTAAAAGAAAAGAGGCAGGCACTCGGGCCTGCCCTACAAGTAGAAATGGAAAAGGGCTTTATCCAGTCACAGCACCTTCGGAGGCAGAAGAGACAGCGTTCGCATATTTCGCCATAACGCCACGGGCATAACGCGGTTCAGGGGGTGTCCACTGCTCAAAGCGTGCTTGGATTTCAGCGTCGGAGAGTTGAACGTCAAGCCGTCGTTCCTTTGCGTCAATGACGATTTCGTCGCCTTCTTGGAGGATGGCGATGGGACCGCCTTTCGCGGCTTCAGGAGCGACATGGCAGATCATGAAACCGTGCGTCGCGCCGGAGAATCTACCGTCGGTTAAAAGTGCGACATCTTCACTCAAACCGGCACCAACGAGTGCTGCCGTTACACCTAACATCTCACGCATGCCGGGACCACCGGTGGGACCCTCATAACGGATAACGACGACATCACCGGGTTTGATCTCTCCGCCTTTAATGGCAGCGAAGGTATCCTCTTCACGTTCAAAGATACGTGCAGGACCGCGATGGAGGGTTTTGTCCTGTCCGGCTAACTTGATAACACAGCCATCTGGTGAG
>JAPPDN010000662.1 GCA_028824575.1 Candidatus Poribacteria bacterium
TTCAGGAACGGTTCGATTGACGAAGTAGGCTTATGGCGACGTGCCCTCACCGAAGCCGAGATCAAGGGAGCAATGAAAGACATCTTTGCTGTTTCGTTGAAAGATAAAGCATCCACCACATGGGGTGATATTAAGAGAAGAACATTGATGCACTAAGTATGAATGCGTTTATTTTCTCCGGGCGGTGCCAAATGCCGCCCTTTTCTACTTCTCCTCTCTTCCCTCCAAAAATTTCTCTTTTTTTCCAATTAAGCAACCATTTTGCACCTATCTTGCGTCATTATAATTTGATGGGTTATTAATCAACTATCGCTTTCTGGAGGTGCCTGATGAAAAACGAAGATGTTGCAATTATTCGGCGCGTTCTCGCTGGTGATGAAGCCGCTTTTGCTGAACTTGTGAATAAATATCAAAAGCCGGTTCACACATTGGCTTGGCGAAAAATCGGGGATTTCCACATTGCTGAGGACATCACACAGGATACTTTCTTAAAAGTGTATCAGAGACTCCATACCCTGAAAGATCCGAACCAGTTTTCTGGGTGGCTTTATGTGATTACAGCAAACCTATGTGCTACGTGGCTCCGCAAAAAACGGATACAAACACAACCGTTGGAGGACACAGAGATAACGATGATACAGGAAGACGCTTATTCCCAACATGTCACCGAAGAACGGAGTAAAACCGCAGCGGAATCGCAACGCGAAGTCGTCAAAAAGCTGCTCGCGAAGTTGAAGGAGAGTGAACGCACAGTGATGACGCTCCACTACCTTGGTGAGATGACGGTTGAAGAAATTAGCCGATTTTTAGGCGTATCGGCAAGTACCATTAAAAGTCGTCTGAGGCGGGCGCGGCACCGTTTAAAAGAGGAGGAACCGATGATAAGAGAGGCACTCGACCATTTCCAAATTACACCGAATCTCACAGAAAATATCATGCGCGAAGTATCGCGTCTGAAACCGATTGCACCGTCTGGTAGTAAACCTTTCGTGCCGTGGGCAGTCGCTGTATCTACAGTAGCAGTCGTCCTTTTGATGTTAGGTGTAGGCAGTCAGCACTTATCGCATTTCCAAAAGCCGTATAGTTTTGATGCTACATCAGAAATGACGGTAGAATTGATTGAGGCACCTATTGTGCTGAATCTTGAATCCAAACCCGATGTTCGGACGGAACTTGGAAACGCCAATGCCCTGAAGAGTAGCGATGAGTTAAATCAGCAACCCGATCCGCCAGAAGATCAAGCCACGTCAGAGGGCGGCACGATCTCAGGGGTTATTAAAGATACAACACTTCTTGAACTTCCGATTAGAGAGGTCCGGGTTGTATTTGTAAAAGCAGACGGTCAGGAATTTGAAACACAGTCCGATGAAGACGGACATTTTGAACGTGCGGGTTTACCCGCAGGTCAGTACGTTGTCAATATCTATAAACCGGGATACGAAGACCGTGTAGGAAAATCCGTTTCAGTTATTGATGATGGTCGCCATCATGTCCCGCTAACGATGAACAAAGTCAAGATTGCTGGTGACGATGAGGATCGAGACGGTGTCCTCCGATTCTTGGCACATAATCGCGTTAAACCGAAAGGTCCAATTGAGGGGCTGAGATTAGAATTACCGGAACTGTTGGACCTGATCCACCAGTAGTGGCTGGCGTTACCGGCGTACACGGACACTATCAAAGTGACAAATTGTCTCCCGGTACCTACATCGTAACGATCATTAAAAATGATTACTACACTATTTTTCCAATGACTGTTCATCCAGACAAAATCACCGATGCCCTTATGAACTTTTCAATTCCCGAGAAGAATACAGATGCCAACGTTCCACCAGCACAGGAATCGGAGTGGGCAAACGCAAAAAATGTTCTCCGTGGCAGGATTCTTGCGATGGATCCTTCTGATACCCCGTTGAGTGATGTTAAAGTTGTGATTGAGGACGCGAACCGGATTGTGTTTAGTGACACAACCAACGCTGACGGAGAATATGAGTGTCGTGGGTTGTCGCCAGGTCGCTATCTCATTAACCTCCATAAAGAGGAATATAAAGAAAAAAAAGGGATACCCATAATTGTTATGAATAATGGAAGCCACAGTCTCGTTGTACTTGAAGAAGGTATGTTTGCCAGTTATGCCGTGATTGCCGACGGAAGCATTTTTAAACTCACACACGGAATGCGGAAACAATAGCATTGCTTCATAAGTGCCTTCTGGAGTGCTTGATCTCGGAAAGGTTCACTTGATGCGTTCAAAGTGACTGTGGATTTGGACGATTCAGTCCCGACTTACGCCGACCACGTTGAGATGTTAGCCGCTGCCAAACCCGATACTGTCGTCATTAGTTTACCGCACGGTCTACATTTCCAACATATCATGGACTGACTTGATGCAGGCTGCCATGTGCATACCGGGAAACCGATGGTCTGCACGGTGGATCACGCCAAACAGGTTCAGAGGTAGCCGATGAAAAACAACGATGCTCAGCTCATCCAACGCGTCCTTTAAGGCGATGATACGGCGTTCTCTGTGCTTGTAAAAAAATATTAAAGATCCGTTTACGTGCTTGCGTGGCGGAAGATCGGTGATTTCCATATCGCCGAACACATCATACAGGATACATTTCTACGTTAGCAGTTATCCTCTTGATGTTAGGTGTTGGTAGGCAATACTTATCGCGTTTCCAAAAGCCGTATAGTTTCGATGCGACTTCGGAGATGACGGTAGAGATTATTGAGGCTCCCGTGGTGCTTAACCTTGAAGCCAAACCTGATATCCGGACGCAACTCGGAGGTGCTGCAGCATCGGATGAGAACGATGTTTCTGAAAAGCAACCCAATGATGCCCCAGTATATCAAAATAGCCAGACATGGAACCTGCCTGAGAATGCAATTGCCCGTTTCGGCAGGGGTGTTGGAGGCTCAGACCGGGCGGTTGCCTTTTCACCTGATAGTCAACGTTTCGCTGTCGCAACCAGTGCCGGTATTTGGCTCTACGACGCGCAAACCTATCATAAAATGGCACTGCTGACTGGACATACGGAAGTTGTCAGGGCAGTTGCCTTTTCGCCAGACGGCAAGACACTCGCTTCTGGTGCCGAGATGCTACTGTTAAATTATGGAACGTAGAAAATGGAGAAAATATCGCTACATTTGTAAGGAATGGAATCGGGGTTGAATCGGTAGCGTTCTCCCCAAATGGCAAAATGCTCGTTGCCGGGACAGAAGGGGGGCATCAAACTATGGGACGTAGAAAACAGACAAAATTTTGCTACTTTTAAGGGAGAAGCCCCCCGGGTTTTCTCAGTAGCGTTTTCACCCGATGGTGCAACGTTTGCCTCAGCATCGGTAGATCGCTTTGGAGGGACACCTGGGGCGGTTACGCTCTGGGATACTGAGACGGGTGCGAATATCGCCACACTTGGAGGCGCAGGCGGACCTGTCGTATTCTCTCCTGGCGGAAGAATACTTGCTTCATGCGGAAACGTTCAAGAGATTAAGCTTTGGGACCTTGAAACGCAGACGGCTATCACGACCCTCCGCGGGAACGCGGGTGCCGTTTTCGATCTCACATTCTCACCTGACGGTACAACCCTCGTTTCTGGACACGGATTTGGGACGATTAAATTCTGGGATGTCGCAACGGGCGAAAATATCGCTACGCTAAAAGGGCATACCGGTATTGTCTTTTCTGTTGATTTCTCACCGGATGGGAAGACACTTGCCTCTGGATCTCAGGATGGGACAGTGCTGCTATGGGACCTCAAACGCGCTGCTGACCGCTAAACTTCAAGAACCGTGGGTGTTAATTTAGGAATATTTGTGATGTTTTGTAGACGTGTCTCCACAAAGGAATTGCTTTAAATTTCAAGATGATTTATAATAAAGAACATACGATAGGAAAGATTCTGTTAGGTGCGTGAACTGCTACGGTAATGAGGGGATTTAAGGTGGACAATCAAACAGTTCTTAGCAAGGAATTTATCAAGCAGAAACTTGTAGACAATCGGAAGACCCTGCGGAAATATGGGGGCAAACGAATCGGATTGTTCGGATCCTACGTACGCGAAACAGCAACTACAACAAGCGATATTGATTTCCTTGTTGAACTCGAAAGATTGACTTTCCGAGATTATATGGGGTTGGCTCTTTTTCTTGAAGATCTGTTTAAGAAAAATGTTGACCTTGTTACCCCCACCTCTATTAAACCAGGTTTCAAACCTTACATTGAGAAAGAAATAGAATATATTGAGGAACTATAACTTATACCT
>JAPPDN010000661.1 GCA_028824575.1 Candidatus Poribacteria bacterium
GTTTCACTGCGTTTTTGGATGTATAGGATGACAAGTTAGGTTTGAGGGGACTGACACACGGACATATACCTTTTCAATACCGTTCAACCTAACGGAAACACCCCAGCAAAAACACCTACGGGACTAAATTGACACCTATGGTGCACTTTCCAAGCACATCATTGGCTGTAAAACCTACTACAAATAGCCCTAACTTCTGCTGAAATTAATTTGCACTCTTAACAGATTTATAGTATAATTTTTTAACAGTAAATCCCCTATTTTTTTCCAGCAAAATTCGGCTTCAAGTTCCATCAAAATAGGAGGCTCCAATGCAATCCCAAGACGTTATCGAACAGCAGTACCACGAAGCAGTAGAGGCACTTGTCGAAAAGGTTCAGAAGGATCCCTATGTCCTCGCAGCGATTGTTGCGGGTAGTTTTTCCTATGCCCAAGTATGGGAAAAATCGGACCTCGATGTCGAAATCATCGGCAAGGATGCCATCCGTCCGACACAATCTTTCTTCTCGCTCATTGAAAACGGCGTAAACATCCACGCCAGTATAACGCCGCGGAACGCTTTTAAGCAGAATATTGAGAGCGCCCAACAGGGGTCTTTCATGCACTCCTATTTCTCACACAGCACGCTCCTCTTTTCCCATGATGCATCCATCCAAGAGTGGTATGATAAGAACGCAAACCGCGATAACATCGGTGAACGCGATAAACAGTTCCAACTGCTCAACGTCATCGCCAGCACGCTGCCGAGCCTTGTCTATACTGAAAAGCAGTTTTACGTGAATAAAGATTGCCTGATTTCCTTTCTATCGCTATTGGAAGTGGTGCAAGGATTAGCACGGATAGAAGTGCTTTTGAACGATGAAATTCCTGCAAGAGAGGTGATTCAACCTGCGCTCCGCTACAATCCTGATTTCTTTAACCGTGTCTATACAGACCTGATCAACTGCGAAAAGAGCGAGGCAGTTATTCAGGACGCGCTTAATGCAGTTAACGCCTACCTTGATGAACGGCAATTTATTTTCCAACCGGTTCTTGATTATCTCGCTGAGCAGAAAGCACCGCGCTCGATTACGGAATTGTATGCAGACTTAGGGCGCGGATTACATGATGATGGTGAAGGATCGCTCAATCTGGTGTGTCAATGGTTGGCATGGAAAGGGGTTATCAGACAAGTTTCGATGTCCCTGAAACTCACGGCGAAGAGCCAAATTGCCGTCGAAGAACCCGCCTACTACTACGATGGCACTGTAGGAGCGAGTTCTACTCGCGATAGCGTCGTAGGAGCGAGTGTTTTTGATAGGGTGTTTCTTGTCGCTCGCGATGCTTCTCAATCGCGTTTGAAAGGGGATATCCACGCACAAATTCACCGCGCCGTGGAGCGTATATCGGACACACTCGAGCAGGATATGTACATCCTCGCGGCGATTCTCACCAACAATCTTGCTGAAGACAATGTCTGGGAAAAAACCACTGTCCATATCACCCTGATTCTCCGTGACGGCACGAAGTTCAAGCAGAAACAGTATCAATTAATTGAAGAAGGGGTCCCGATCCAGGTGCGACTCTATACCCGCAGTGCTTATAAAAAAATGTTGGACAGCACGTTACAGGGCAGCACGCTCCACTCAATCCTCGCGGAGAGTCGTGTTCTCTTTTCCAAGGATAGTTTGCTTTCTGTAGATGGAGATGCTAATTTCACCATCGGAGACCCGTCCTGTCTACAAGTCGGTGAACGGGATATGCACTCCCAACTCCTCAACGCTGCTGCCGAAGCGACTGCCGCACTCGCGAAAACTGAAAAATGGTTTCACCTCAAGCGCGATATGGATTATACGTTTCTCTACATAACATACCTTGTCAGAGAATTGGCGCGCATTGAAGTCCTCATGCACGGTGAAACGCCGAGACGGAAGGCTATTTATCAAGCACTCAAGCACAATCCTGACTTTTTCAAAGCCGTTTTCACGGACCTGATAGACAAACCGAAAGATGAGGCGATGCTTGGCGAGGTACTTGAACAGATCAACCAGTATTTAGAAGATAACCTACAGATGTTATTCAAACCGCTGCTTGATTTCTTTGAGGAATCCGGTGACGAGCGCACGATAACCGACATCTATACGCATTTCGGCAAGCGTCAACTCGGCTTTGGATTAGCATGCGAATGGCTTGCGCAAAAGGGGATTATCGAACAATTCTCGGCACCTATCCGCTTAACAAAGGACAGTCGGACCTCCGTAGAGGAACCCGCATATTATTACGATGCGAATAACCCGTTCCTATTTGACCTGTAATAGTCCTTCTAAAAGTCTATATTACATTAACCGCACCGTCCACCCAGACCCGGTAGGTGCGGTGTTTTTGCTTGGGTGTTTCCCTCCTAACCGCACCGGGCATGATCAAAAACCTTGATGCTTTTAAGAGAAATTCAATCAGAATTGACATAATAGCATAGAACCTACGTAGAATATAAATCAGGAGTTGAACGAAAGCGTGCGGAACATCAAACCAACACATAAAGCGATACAAACCTTTTACACAGAACTTAAACAGTATGAAAAACTCGGTGCCACAAACGAAACCGAGGTCAGACTCGCCTTTGCAACACTCCTTCAACATTACGCCCGGCAAAACAATCTAACGCTTATCTGTGAAAAACCGCTCCGCACGCTGCAAGGGACAACAATTTATGTCGACGGCATGCTCACGGATAACAACTTCGGCTTGCCGCGCGGCTACTGGGAGGCGAAAGACCTCCACGATAATCTCGCGACATCGGTTAGGGAACCGCTCAGCGTTGGAGTGGGTGGTGGATCAGTATCGCGTGAAGACAGATAGACGCAGCGACATCGTAAACGATCCGAACCGTGCAGATGATGAGACCTACATCGTGGATCTGATTCGGAAGGTTATCAGTGTCAGTTTGGAGACGGTGCGGATTGTTGATAGGCTATCGGCATTGGACATCGGTGTAAAGATGTAGAGCATGAGTTTTCGAGATAAATTCTTTTTGACAGTTCGGTTCCTATATGGTATATTATTTAACGTGAGTTTGATAAATAATTGAAAGTTTTTGTATAAAGAGAACCCTTTTGGTATAATGAGATTATCTATACTCTCTAACCAAAAGGATTTCTCTCATGAGTATTCTAACACTTTTCTGTAAAATTGACGACTTTTTCCTTCTTTATACGTAGGGTCATTCAATCGTCCATTTTTCCCTCGAATTTTCACACCAGGCCCGGTAGGGTTTTTGATAGGGTGTTTCTTCGCGGTTTCCTAAACGAGCCGGACCCAAGAAAAAAGACGTGAAACCCAATAATTTCCTAAAATCGAAGGACCCTGTCTTTATACAATGGCAGGCAACGCATCGTCTACCAGAGCCGACAACACCGGAAACACGTGGGATGTATTAGACGGATTCTGGCACGGAGAAAATCCAGCGCGCGAATTTAGATAGGTCAAACATTGAAAACATCGTCACAGGAGTAGAGGCTCCAGATGGCATAGCGTTAGATGTAGCAGGTGGCAAAATGTTAGATATGGCAGGCGGTAAGATGTATTGGACGGATTCTGGCACGGAGAAAATCCAGCGCGCGAATTTAGATGGGTCAAACATTGAAGACATCGTCACAGGCGTGAAGGATCCAAACGGCATAGCGTTAGATGTGGCAGGTGGCAAGATGTATTGGGCAGGCTGGGATAACATCCAACGCGCAGACCTCGACGGGCAAAACATAGAAGACCTCGTCGAGCCCTACATAGACATCATAGAGGAAGATGTAGCAAGTGGCAAGGTATATTGGACAGTTGGTTTCAACGGGAAAATCCAACGCGCAGACCTCGGGCAAAACATAGACGACCACGTCAAGTCCTGCATAGACAACATCATAGAGGAAGGTTTGGCAGGTGTCTATCCACTCGGCATAGCGTTAGATGTAGCAGGTGGCAAGATGTATTGGACGGAGAAGTGGCCGAATAAAATCCGACGCGCAAACCTGGATGGTTCAAACATTGAAGACATCCACATAGGTGAGCCTCTACACGGCATAGCGTTAGATGTAGCAGGTGGCAAGGTGTATTGGACAGATCGGGATGATGGCATGAATAGGATCCTGCGTGTGAACTTGGACGGGTCATTCGTGGAAGAACTCTTCACACCACGAATGTTGGAGGCTCCACACGACATAGCGTTAGACGTTGCGGGTGACAAAATGTATTGGACAGCGGGAGGGGGTGGTGGGAGGGAGCATAAGATCCAG
>JAPPDN010000699.1 GCA_028824575.1 Candidatus Poribacteria bacterium
TTGCCTCCCTTGCTGTAAGCGACACCCTGTTTATCCTTAGCAGTTTAGATATCCAATGTAAAAAATTCAAGAAAATAGGTAAGATTTTTCTTGCCTTTTTTTTAATAATACTACATACTTTAAGCACTTCTGAAATAGTATTTTAAATGTACAAGGACACCCAGTCGTTGCTTTTAGCGTATTGCTGAACGCAAACTTGCGATACTTCAAATACAAGTATTATCGCTTAGAACAGGGTGTCTGATATATTATTTTTTATCTTTGGAGAAAATATCTTAAGTGAGGTTTTGTTATGCACACTCAGGTTAAAAATGGATTTCTGTTTTTCGCTTTCACGTTGTTCTTATGCCTCAACTCCTTTTTCTTAAGGAACACCATTGCACAAGACAACGCTGAACCCGTTGCCGCGCCCGCCAATGCTAAATATACCTTTGAGAGTATTGAAGTTCCGGGTGTAGATTTTTTAGCGATAACAGCGAGTAGCGATTTTGAAGATTACGCCGGTTACACGAAAAGTGCTGATGGTGAAAAAGATGTCGCCTTTACGCTCATTGATGGTGTTTTTATGACTTATGATTTTCCCGGCTCACAGAACACCTATTTCTTTGCGCTCGGTAATAATGGCAATGCTGCCGGACACTATGAAGATAGCAACGGTCTTTTCCACGGTATCGTCTTAGAAAATGGTGAGTTGCGGGAATACAACTTCCCAGATTCTGTTGAAACGGAGATATACGGTATTAGTGATGCCACTGGGGCCCTGACGGGTAATTTTATAGATGCCTCTGGCGTTCGCCGTGGATTCTCAGCGGACGAAATAATTGAGGTCCCTGAGGCAACGGAAACATTCGCCGATTTCGTGAACTCAAGCGGAGGGATGGTAGGCAGCTACATAGATGCCGATGGTCTGTATCATCCATACATACGTACCCCGGCGGGCAGATTTGTATCGCTTGACCTGCCAGAAGCCCCAAACTTAGAATACTTTTTTGTCCACGGTATCAACGATGCACAGATTGTCGTTGCCCGAACCAAAAGGGTCGATGATCTCCCAGGCACGCTCGTCGGCACATTTCGGCAGGGACTCAAGAGATTTAAGGTTCCCGGCAGCGTTTTCACGGAAGGCTATAATATCAATCAGGACGGTTCGATCGTCGGAAACTATGAGTCAGCGGATGGACGCAGACACGGATTTATCGCAAGACCCATAACGGACACCGCTGCACCTGTTGAGGAGCAACCCATTGTCACACCTGAGGACCTCAACTATACTTATGAAACGATTGACGTTCCGGGTGTAGATTTTTTAGCGTTGACGGCGAGTTCCGACTTTGAGGATTACGCCGGCTACACGAAAAGTGCTGATGGTCAAAAAGACATCGCCTTTACGCTGATTGATGGCGTTTTTACAACCTACGATTTCCCCGGCTCACAGAACACGCATTTCTATGCGCTTGGTAACAATGGGAACGCCGCCGGATACTACCAAGATAGCGAGGGGCTACACCACGGTGTCGTCTTAGAAAATGGCGAATTGCGACAATACGATTTTCCGAATGCTGTCCAAACGGAGATATACGGTATCAGTGATGCGACAGGCGCACTAACGGGTAATTTTATAGATGCGTCTGGCGTGCGTCGTGGATTTTCAGGAGACCTCATAATTGAGGCACCCGAGGCATCAGCAACATTCGCCGATTTTGTGAACGCCACCGGTCGGATGGTAGGCAGCTACATAGATGCTGACGGTCTATATCATCCTTACATGCGTCAAGCAAATGGCAGGTTTATATCCCTCGACCTTCCAGAAGCAGAAAAATTTGAATACTTTTTCGTCCACGGTATCAATGATGTAGGGATTCTCGTTGGCAGATCCAAACGAATTGATGGTGTCCCGCGCACCCATGTCGGTTCACTCCAACACGGGCTAAAGCCATTGACGGTTCCCGGCAGCGTTATCACAGAGGGTTGGAATATCAATCAGGACGGCTCTATCGTTGGGCACTATGACTCAGCAGATGGACGCAGGCACGGGTTTATTGCCCGATCCGTTGATGAGGCGGAGAGTAATCATTTTGGCAACGCCTACACCGTCACACTGTCTGCAGGCTTGAACATGCTTTCTGTGCCATTGGCACCCCCAACACCGGTGACTGCCAAGAACCTTGTCGCTATAATAGGAGCGACAACCGTCATCACACTTGATACGGCAAGCCAGCGGTTTACTGCATGGACGCCAAGCGCACCCGACGACGGTTTCGCAATTGAAGGTGGAAAAGGCTATATCGTCAATGTCCGAGAGGCTCGCGATTTCGCCTTTGTCGGCGCACCGTGGATGAATCCAACAGAGTCGGCTGCCGCAGCACCTACCATATCCACAGAGATGCCACAAGCAGCATGGGCGTTTGTTGTCAGTGGTAGGGTTGGGTTCCCCAACCCCTACGAAGGTAAATCCACATTTGACGGCTACCAAGTCGTCGTCCGGAACCTGAGAACAAATAGTGTGATAACTACCTCGGTGCAAGGGGATTACTTCGCTGCTGCAACTGCCGACTTGACGCGACGGAGCGTCGTCGAAGTTGGAGACATTGTTGAATTACGCGTCATCGGTCCGGACGGAAATGTTGAATTACAGACCGTCAGCTCTAAAGTAACCCGTGAGGATTTGGCAAACGCGGTTCTGTCTGTCAACCTTGATGGCATCGGTCAACCGACGCAAAATCGCCTGTTGCAGAACTATCCGAACCCATTTAATCCAGAGACGTGGATTCCCTATCAACTTTCCGAAGACAGTCTTGTGTCAGTATCTATTTACGATACAACGGGTCAGTTGGTTCGCAATCTTTCGCTGGGTTTTCAATCCGCCGGATTTTACAATAGTCAGGGACGTGCGGCGTATTGGGATGGACGCAATGCTCTGGGCGAACGCGTTGCGAGTGGTATCTACTTTTATCAGTTGACGACACCCACTTTCCAGCAAACACGGCGACTCGTCATTGTAAAGTAAAGCCAATCCGTATAAAACAACAGGCAGCAGGGGTGTGTCTGCTGCCTTTATCAAATTAACTGTCAAGAAATGTTTGATAGTCAATCTCTAATTGTTTAAGAATACTTCGGAGCGTCCCTATTTTCAAATCCCTACTACCCCAATCAGGGATAGATGCTGACAGTTTAGTTTGCGGATGTTCCCAGATACGATGGGAACCCGACCTTCTTCTCCTTATTTCTTCATAGCCAAGTTGACGCAGCTTTTTGGCTACTTCGCGATACTTCATCGATAGGCACCACCGTTTCCAATAGATGCCTAACTGCGACATCCTCCGCACTGTCGTCTAAAATCTGAATTTCTTCAGGCAAAGACCGTTGTTGGTGATCGTAAAGTTCAACAACAGCATAAAACGCATCAGTGACGACCTCTTTAATATCGTCTAAAGAGTCGCACTCTGTAATCAATTCGGGTAATTCTTGACAGGTTATTGTGAATCCACCTTCTGGTTGCTCTTCCAAAATGAGTGTTAGTTTACATCTCATAGTGGGTCTCCTATTCACAGAACTGTTCATTACTTTTTTAATCTCCTTTTGTGGGTAGCCCTATAAAGTATACAACTTTTTTTTAAACTTTGTCAACCTTTTATAGTAATTTTACTTAACTTTAGGGTATAATTCCCCATGAAACTCAATTTAACCAATCCCGAACCTACTTATTGTGTTTTTTTTATCGTCACTTATGGTGCAGCTGTGACACTCCCTTAAACCTAAAAAAAGATGTGTAAATCCCAACCCGCCGAATTCCCTCCGTTGCTCTAAGCAGCAATCCACTTATCCGTAAAAAATAAAAAGTAGTCAATATCACGGAAAAGTGCTATAATATTCAGAGAAAGTTCCGTTTGATATCGGTTTAAATATCTCGTTTGAACAAAACCATTGACTCATGATTTCCAAACACATATTAAAAAAGGATAGCTATGCATCATTACATAAAAATCGCACTTATTCTGTCTATATTTCTAACCACTTGCTTCATAGCGGGCACTGTTACACAAGTCGAAGCCGAAACACCGATTGCAGATTATATCTTTGAGACAATCGAAGTCCCCGGTGTCGATTTCTTGGAGGTGTCTGCAAGTAACGACTTCGGAGATTATGCAGGGAACACCCGGAGTCCTGATGGTGAGAAAACCTTCGGCTTCACATTGATAGACGGTGTCTTCAGCACGTATGATTTCCCCGGCTCGCAGAACACTTATTTCTATG